>NZ_KV787166.1:0-5742 GCF_001807025.1 Corynebacterium sp. HMSC11E11
CGGGCGGGCGGGCGGCCGGGAACGACGAAACCCGCCGTCCACGGCGGGACGGCGGGACGGCGGGCGTCGTCAAGCAAAAGCGGAAAGACCACCGGCGACCGCAACCACCCGGAACCACCCGGGCCGCCGGTCATCGACCCTCGACTACCCCGAAAACTCGTCGGGCTTGCGGGGATCCCACAGGCCGGAACCGACCGGCACGTTAGCGGGATCATCGCCCTCGGTGACGATGCGGTTGCTCTCGTCGACGAAGATGACGTGCGGCTTCCGCGACCGCGCCTCCTCGTCGGTCATCATGCCGTAGCCGATGATGATCACCAGGTCACCCGGCGAAATCAGTCGCGCGGCGGCACCGTTGATCGAAATGATCCCCGAGCCGCGCTCACCGGTGATGCAGTACGTGGTCAGGCGATTGCCGTTGTCGATGTCGACGATGTCGACCTGCTCGCCCTCGAGCAGATCGGCCGCCTCCATCAGGTCGGCGTCGATCGTGCAGGAACCGACGTAATGCAGATCGGCCTGCGTCACGGTGGCGCGGTGGATCTTGGACTTCAGCATCGTGCGGAACATCAGCGGCCTCCCTCGGTCGCAGTGCCGGATCCGGTGACGTCGGAATCGGCGGGGTTGGAATCGGCGGATTCGGATTCGGGGCGGGCGGTCGCGGCGCCGTCGCCCTCCGAAGCCGGACGACGAACCGTACCACCCTCGGCACCGTCGGCGCGAGAATCCGCTCCCCCCGCGGCGAATCCGGCGTCGCGCAGACCGTCGCGGGCTTCGCGGGCCTCCCGCTCGGCGCGGACCTCGTCGACGCGGGCCTTGAGCTTCTTCAGCTCGGCCATCTCCTCGTCGGTCAGCGGCTGGTCGTCGAGGCCGGCGGCCGACAGCGCGGCCTGGGCGATCTCGCGCTCCCGCATGTCGCCGAGCACCACGCCGACGTTGTCGATCAGTCGAGTCGCCCCGACCTTCGCCGCCACGAGCAACCGCGCCTCTCCTTCCTCGGGCGCGGGGCCCAGGCCGGCGCCGCGCAGCTCGAGGTAATCGACGTCGACCTCGGGACGCTCGGCGAGCACGGCCCGCGCGGTCGACAACACCGCCTCGGCACCGTGGTCGCCCACGTGCGCGCCGGCGATCAGCGCCGCCGACAGGGTCACGGCCAGCTCGCGTTCCTCCTCGGAGAGGTAGCGGTTGCGGGAGCTCATGGCCAGGCCGTCGGTCTCGCGGATGACGGGCACGCCGTGCAGCTGCACCGGCATGTTCAGGTCGGTGACCATCTGCTGCATCAGCGCCAGCTGCTGGTAGTCCTTTTCGCCGAAGACGGCGTCGGTGCAGTTGGTGATGTTGAACAGTTTGTTGACCACGGTCAGCGCGCCGGCGAAGTGTCCGGGGCGGGTGGCCCCTTCGAGTTCGTCGGCGAGCGGGCCGGGCTGGACGGTGGTGCGGAACCCGTTGGGGTACATCTCGCGCGCGGTGGGGGCGAAGACGAGTTCGCAGCCGATGGCCTTGAGCTTGGCGACGTCGTCGTCGAGGGTGCGCGGGTAGGCGTCGAAGTCTTCGCCTTCGCCGAATTGCAGGGGGTTGACGAAGATGGACACGACGACGACTGCGCGCGGCAGCGATTGTGCGGCGCGGACGAGTTCGAGGTGGCCTTCGTGCAGGGCGCCCATGGTGGGCACGAGCACAACGGGTCGCCCGGTTTTGCGCATGGCGCGCGTGACCTGCGAGATGCCCGCGATGGTGTCGTGGACGGTGATGTCTCCGGCGGTGTAGCCGCTCACGTTTCCTCCGAAAATGCGCGAACGCCCGTCTGACGTTCGTGGTGCGTCCCCCCGAGGGGTCCCGGGGGAAACTCCCGATAGACGGTAGTCCCCCGGCCGCAGTCGATCCTAGTCGGCCCCGGTGGGCCGGTCGTCCAGTTCGCGCAGGACGTGGGTGGATCCCTTCATTTCGGCGATGCGTCGGGCCAGTGCGCGGTAGGCGGGGGTTGCGCGAGGCAGTTCGTCGTCGATGACGTTGAGGTGCTTTACGACGGTGCCGGCGTCGTCGCGGGCCGCCGGCCCGGTCAGTGCCCGCGGGCCCCACTTCAGTGCGTTGTCCAGCGAGGCTTCCAGCAGCGGCCCGAGGAGGGCGGCGGCCTGGTCGCGGGCGGCGCCGGGCGAGTGCGTGGCCGACGGGTCGCCGCCGTCGGAGATGGCGCGGGCGAGGAGGTCGACGGCGTCGGCGACGACGGCGCCGAGGTGGTTGGAGCCGTGGGCCATGGCCGCGTGGTACAGCGGGCGGCGGCTTTCCGGGATGGGGATGGCGCGGCCGCCGATTTCGGAGATGAGCAGTTCGGCGACGGTGCGGGACAGTTCGTCGCCGACGGTGACGCCCCACGGGCAGCCGGTGAGCCGGTCGGTGTCGTCGGGCACGCCGGCGAAGGTCATGGCCGGGTGGGCGGCGATGGTCAGCGCACCGGTCAGGGCGATGGGGTCGAGGACGGCGCGGCCGCGGGAGCCGGCGACGTGGACGACGATGCGCCCGTCCCCGACGTGCGGAACGATCTGCTCGACGACGTCGGGCAGTTCGGGGTCGGGCACGGCCAGGATGATGAGTTCGGCGTCGCGCGCGGCGGAGACGACGTCGGTGATGCGGGCCTGGGGCAGGCGCAGCGCAGCGCGGGCGCGGGAGGCGTCCGATCGGGCGACGGCGGCGGTGACGGCGTGGCCGGCGCGGGCGAGCGCTTCGCCCACGGCGGTGCCGACCGCCCCGGCGGAAATGACGGCGACGGTGAGTCGGGGGGCTCCCGGCACTGGTGGTCTACTCCCCGGCTTCCCGGCGCTCGCGCATCTGGGCGAGCAGCTCGGCGACGGTCAGGCCGCCTTCGTGGTCCTCGGCGCGACGGCGGCCGCGGCGACCGGACGGGGCCGCGTCGGCGGGAGCGTCGGACTGCTCGCCCTGCGGGGCCGACTCGGGCTGCGGGGCCGGTTCGGCCTGCTCTGCCTGCTCGGCGTGCGTGCCCCAGGCAGCGCGATCATCGCGCGCGGCATGGGCGGCGTAGGTGCCCGGCTCGGTGATCTTCGGAGCGTCGGCGGTCGCGGCGTCGGAATCGGCCTGCTCGTCCTCGACGCGCGGCAGCACGGCCGTCGGGCGGGACTCGGCGGCGTCGGGAGCGTCCGGGGTCTCCGGGGCTTCGTGGGCACCGTGGGCTTCGTGGGCGCCATGGGCACCGGGGGCGGGGCGGAACTGGCTCTTGGTCTCGGCCTTCTCCTCCGACTCGGTCTGCCACGGCACGGCCTTGAAGGAACCGGTGTTGAAGCCGCCGCCGAAGGTGTGGCCGGGCACGCCGTTGTCCACGACGGGCACGTCGACCGGTTCGCGGCCGTCCTCTTCGCGGGACTCGAAGGCTTCCTTCTCGTCCCACTCCTCGGGCACGCCGGGCACCGACGGGCCATGCGGACCGTCCGGGCCATGCGGACCGTGGTTGGTGTGGGAACCGACCGAACCGTTGGCGGTGGCTTCGGCGCGGTGGGCGGTGGCGCGCGGCTTCGGACGCTGGTGCGACTCGGGGTCCTTCAGCGGCGACGACGACGGAGCGTCGAGCTCGCGGAGGCGTTCGGCGCGGGCGCGCAGGGCGATGCGCTCCTCGTCGAGGTCGGCGCCGAGCAGTTCGGCGAGATGCTCGCGCAGCGCGACGATCTCGGCGCGCAGCTGGGCGATGGTGTCGTCCGACTTCGCGTCGAGGGAGTCGAGGTAGTTCTGCTCGAGGATGAGCTCCTGCTCGCGGTGCGTGGCCAGCTCGCGGTCGAGCTCCAGGCCGTGCATGACCTCCAGGTCGGCGATGCGCTCGCGTTCGGCGGCGAGCTGGCGGCGGTAGCGGGTGACCAGCAGGGCGCCGATGACCGCGGCCCACAGGCCGGCCAGCACGGCGATCTTCATCCAGCCGGTGGAGTCGGTGAAGAGCATCACGACGCTGGCGATGACGGCCAGCGCGATGAGCGCCACCATCATCCCCGTGGCCACCTTGTCGGTGGTGTCTCCATCACCGGCCGCGACGGGGCGGTCGGCGGAGGCGGTCCCGTCGGAGTTGTCGCCCCACTCCTCGACGCGCCCCGAGTCGGCCACGTCGGAGTGCTGCCCGTTTCGGTCCACGTCGAAATCCTCCGGTTGAGTCATGTCCCCCAGCCTACCGACGGCGGCACGGGTTCCCCTCCCGACGCGGCGGGCGGGTCGTCATCCGGGGGAACCTGACACGATCGTTCGAGCCACAATCCGGCGGCGGAGAGAGCCACGCCGCTCACGGTGCCCACCACCAGGACGGGGCCGTCTTCGGCGGCGGCGGCCAACTCCGTCCAGCGGGGAATCGCCCACACGAGCGCACCGGCGTACAACCCCGTGAGCACGGCGCCGAGCCACGCCGACGCGGTGCCGATGATCAGCCACCTCGCCATGACCAGGGGCTGGATCTGGCTGGAGTCCTGGCCGACGCGGCCGTCGTCGAGCGCGGAGCGGATCCGGCGGGCGGCGGCGACGCACGTCACGGCGAGCACCCACGGAAACAGCAGGTCCCACCAGCTGCGCGGGCCGATGTCGCCGTGGAACCGCCCGTAGAGCAGGTATCCGGCCAGCGCGAACACCAGCGCGGCGACCAGCAGCGACGCCGGCGACGTCGGCTTCATTTGGTTCACGGCCCCCACCCCCGCGGGTCGCGGCGCACGGCGGCGACGTCGTCGGCATCGAGCTTTGCGACGAGGTCCGCCACCGCCTCCCCGCCCAACCGGGCTCCGGGATCGGCGTCCAACCACGGGACCAAAACGAAGGCGCGATCCCTGGCATGGGGGTGCGGCAGGGTCAAAACCGGGTCGGCGGAGACGATCTCGCCGTCAACGACCTCCCGGTCGGGCGCCGGGGAGGCCGGGGCGTCGTCAAGCGGGACGACCTGGACCACGTCGACGTCCAACGTGCGCGGACCCCACCGCACCTCCCGGACGCGGCCCGCCGCATTTTCCAGCGACTGGCCGAAGCGCAGCAGCTCCAGGGGCGTGCGGTCGGTCTCGACGATGAGGACGGCGTTGAGGAAGTCGCCCTGCTCGACGCCTCCCCACGGGGGCGTGGAATACACGGCGGAACGGGCGACGGTGACGTCGGCGAAGGCGTCGGCCACCCGGCGCAGCGCCGCCCGGGCATCGCCCAGGTTCGCGCCGATCGACAGCACCGCCCGAATCATCGACGCGTCTTCCTCGACCGGCGCGCCGTCACCGCGACGTCGCCGAACTCCAGCGGAATCGGCGCCTGCGGTTTGTGCACGGTCACCTCGACCGCGTGCAGCAGGCGCGCCCCGTCATCGTCGGCGGCGAAAATCTTCTCCGCGATCTCGACGGCCACCGTCTCGATGAGATCGCGCGGCGGCCCGGCGATGACGTCGTGCGCGATCCGGGCGACGGCGCCGTAATCGACGGTGGCGGCCAGATCATCGCCGGCTGCGGCGGCGGAAAAATCGAGCCACAGGGTCACGTCGCAGATGAAGTCCTGGCCATCGCGCTTCTCATGGTCGAAGACGCCGTGGTTTCCGCGGACCTTCAGGCCGGTCAGTTCGATGCGGTCGGCCATCTCAGCGCGCCTCCCCCTGCACCATCGGCTTGTTGCCGCCGCCGACCGGGTAATCGCCGTCGGCGGTGACGCCCGCGGGCGCACGACCGGCGGTCCAGGCGGCGGCGACGTGGACGGCGTCGCGGCTGGCGGCGGCCTCGTGGACGCGCACGGCCC
>NZ_KV787167.1:0-5619 GCF_001807025.1 Corynebacterium sp. HMSC11E11
CAGGGGCCGGAGGCCGCCGCCCGCACCGCCCGCCACGCCGCGCTCCACGCCGTCGCCCACCGGGCGGACGCCCCGCTGCTGTTGGCCCACACCCTCGACGATCAGGCGGAGACGGTGCTGCTCGGCCTCGCCCGCGGCGCCGGCCCCTCCGCCCTGTCCGGCATGGCGCCCGACCGCACGTGGGACGACGGCGTCCGGGTGCTCCGCCCGTTGCTGGCCCTGCGCCGCGCCGACACCGAAGCCGCCTGCGACGAACTCGGCCTCGAGCCGTGGCACGACCCGCACAACGACGACCCCCGCCACGCTCGCGTCCGCGCCCGCCGCACCGCCCTGCCCATGTTGGAGGAGCTTCTCGGTCCGGGCGTGGCCGCCAACCTCGCGCGCACCGCAGACCTCGTCCGCGCCGATTCGGCCGTCCTCGACTCCCTCGCCGACGATGCGTTGGCGCAGGCGGGCCACGGCGGCCCCGACGGCACGGCGGTCGACCTGGACGTCGGCGTCGTCGTCACGCAACCCGACGCCGTGCGCACCCGCATCCTGAAAAAATGGGCCGAAGCCAACGGCGCATCGGCCCTGACCACCGCCCACGTCCGGGCGCTGGACCGGCTCGTCGGCGACCACCGAGGCCGCGGCGGCGTCGCCCTGCCCCCGGCGGAAACCCCCGATCAGCCGGGATGCAGGTTGGAGGTGCACCGAAAAGGTGGCACTCTGGCAGTGTCGCGGGGTTGCACCGGCCCCGCCCCAACCACGCAGGGATCCCCGCACGATCGGAGCAGGGATCCCGGGCAGCAACCGCCGGCGCGCCAGCGCGGAAAGGACGACCGCATGCATGACGTCAAGGACTTCAACGTTCCCGACAACCCGTACGGGGACGACGTCGAAGCCATCCTGATCTCCGAGACCGAACTGCGCGCGCGCATCGCCGAGATGGCCGCCCGCGTCAACGAAACCCACGCCGACGCCGAGGAGGACCTCATCCTCGTGGGCGTGCTCAAGGGCGCCGTGTTCTTCATGACGGACTTCGCCCGCGAGCTGAAATGCCCGACCCAGATGGAGTTCATGGCGGTGTCGTCCTACGGCAACTCCGCGTCGTCGTCCGGCGTCGTGCGCATCCTCAAGGACCTCGACCGCGACATTGAGGGTCGCGACGTCATCATCCTGGAGGACATCATCGACTCCGGCCTGACCCTGTCGTGGCTGGTGAAGAACTTGCGCAACCGCAACCCGCGGTCCCTGGAGGTCATCACCCTGCTGCGCAAGCCCGACGCCCTGCGGGCGAAGCTCGACATCGCCGACATCGGCTTCGACATTCCCAACGAGTTCGTCATCGGCTACGGCCTGGATTACGCCGAGCGCTACCGCGACCTCCCGTACGTCGGCACGCTGCATCCGCGCGTCTACCAGAGCTAGAACCAGAGCCAGAACACCGCTTCACGACGAACCCGCCGCGGCACCCCGCCGCGGCGGTCGCGTCGCACACGGCCCCCGAACCCGAGAAAGCCAAGGCCACGCCCCTCAATGGACAAGAACAAGGTCTTCCGGACCGCCGGCATCGTCGGCATCTTCCTCCTCCTCATCTTCGCGGTGACCACCCTCACCGATGACACGCGGTCGTTCCGCGAGGTCGACACGTCGATCGCCTTGCAGCAGATCGACGCAGGCAACGTCGCCGAAGCGCAGATCGACGACCGCGAGCAGCGGTTGCGCCTGACGCTGAAGGAGGGCATCGAGGTCGAGGAGACCGAGGACGTCAAGGAGGTCATGACCAACTACCCGGCGCGGGCCTCCGACCGGATCTTCGAGAAGGTCTCCGGCGCCGAGGGCATGGACAAGTACACGACGAAGGTCACCCAGGACTCGTTCCTGATGTCCACGCTCGGGTTCCTGCTGCCGATGCTGATCTTCTTCGTCCTGATCATGTGGCTGTTCAGCCGCATGCAGGGCGGCCGCGGCGGCATGTTCGGGTTCGGCAACTCCAAGGCGAAGCTGCTGAACAAGGAGGAGCCGACCAACACGTTCGACGACGTCGCCGGCGCCGACGAGGCGGTGCAGGAACTCGACGAGATCCGCGACTTCCTGCAGAACCCCGCCCGCTACGAGGCGCTGGGCGCGAAGATCCCGCGCGGCGTGCTGCTGTTCGGCCCGCCCGGCACCGGCAAGACCCTGCTGGCCCGTGCGGTGGCGGGCGAGGCGGGCGTGCCGTTTTACACGATCTCCGGCTCCGACTTCGTGGAGATGTTCGTCGGCGTCGGCGCGTCGCGCGTGCGCGACCTGTTCAACCAGGCCAAGGAAAACAGCCCCTGCATCATCTTCATCGACGAGATCGACGCGGTCGGCCGCCAGCGCGGCGCCGGCATGGGCGGCGGCCACGACGAGCGCGAGCAGACCCTCAACCAGCTGCTCGTCGAGATGGACGGGTTCTCGGACCGCTCCAGCGTCATCATCATGGCGGCGACGAACCGTCCGGACATCCTCGACCCGGCTCTGCTGCGTCCGGGCCGTTTCGACCGTCAGATTCCCGTCGGCGCCCCCGACCTGGCCGGCCGCAAGGCGATCCTCGAGGTCCACGCCCGCAACAAGCCGCTGGGCCCCGACGCCGATCTGGAGTCGCTGGCCAAGCGCACCGCGGGCATGTCGGGCGCCGATCTGCAGAACGTGCTCAACGAGGCGGCGCTGCTCACCGCCCGCGTCAACGGCGACATCATCACCGCCGATGCGCTGGAGGAGGCGGTCGACCGCGTCGTCGGCGGCCCGCGCCGCACGTCGAAGGTCATTTCCGAGCAGGAGAAGAAGGTCACGGCGTACCACGAGGGCGGCCACACCCTGGCCGCGTGGGCGTTGAAGGACATCGAGCGCGTGTACAAGGTGACCATCCTCGCCCGCGGCCGCACCGGCGGTCACGCGATGACGGTGCCCGAGGACGACAAGGGCATGTACAACCTGCCCGAGCTGTTCGCGCGCCTGGTGTTCGCGATGGGCGGCCGTGCCGCCGAGGAATTGGTCTTCGGCTTGCCGACGACGGGCGCGTCGGCCGACATCGAGCAGGCGACGAAGATCGCCCGGGCGATGGTGACCGAGTACGGCATGACCGCGTCGCTGGGCCCGGTGAAATACGGCGAGGAGGCTGGCGACCCGTTCGTCGGTCGCGGCGGCTCCGGGACCCTGGACTACTCGCCCGCGGTGGCGGCGAAGATCGACGAGGAGGTGCGGGGGCTCATCTCGAAGGCGCACGACGAGGCGTACGACATTCTCAGGGAAAACCGCGACACCCTCGACCTGCTCGCCGAGAAGCTGCTGGAGAAGGAGACCCTGCGCCGTCCGGACCTGGAGGCGATGTTCACCGACGTCCGCATCCGGGAGCGCCTGGATTTCCTGGACACCGATCAGCGTCACCCGCGCGACGGCCGCGAGCCGGTGAAGACTCCGGTCGAGTTGGCCATCGAGCGCGGCGAAGAGCCGCCGCGCCGCGAGAACATCTTCGCGCCGGTTCGCCCGCGCCGTCAGGACGGCCCGTCGGGTGCCGGTGAGGGTGCCGGAGACGGCGACGGTGCCGCCGGTCCGGGCAACCCCGCCGCACCGGGTGGCCCGAAGGGGCTGCCGGGTCAGACCGGCCGACCCTCCGTGCCGGTTTACGGCGGCACCCCGCCGCCGGCCGATTGGACCGTGCCCGGGTGGCCGCCGCCGGCCAACGGCCCGCGTGGTCCGCAGGCCCCCTACGGCCGTCCCGGTTCGTTCGGGCCGCAGGGACAGCCGGGCCAGCCCGGTCAACAGGGCCAGCCGGGACAGCCGGGCCAGCAGGGACCCTGGAGCCAGTCTGGCCAGCAGGGCTGGAACAAAACGCCCGGCGGGCATCCGGGAACGGCGAACTACCCGGCACCGTCCGGGTGGGAGAACCCGGGGCAGGCCGACGAGCCGCGCGGTTTCCGCCTGCCCGACCACGAGCAGCCGGAGCACCGGGAAACCCCGGACACGCGCGACGAGGCGCCGGAGGGCCGCCCGCTCGGCGCCGACTCCGAGCCGACGCGACGCATCCCCGAGCCCGGTTCCGGTGGCGGCCGGCACCGAGCCACGGACGGCTCCGAACCGACGCCGCCGCGCCCCGACGAGACCCCCGATGCGGGCACCAGCGGAATGGAGGACCCGCGATGAATTACGACCACCGCGACGATGAGGTCCACCCGGACATCGCCGCCGACCACGCCGACTCCGGCACGTTCGACCGGGCCCGCGCCGAAGCGGCCGTCCGCGAGCTGTTGCTGGCCGTCGGCGAGGATCCCGACCGCGAAGGTCTGCGGGAAACCCCGGCCCGCGTGGCCCGCGCCTACCGCGAGGTCTTCGCCGGGCTCCACGTCGACCCGTCCGAGGTCCTGGAGAAGACCTTCGACGAGGGTCACCAGGAGCTGGTCCTGGTCAAGGACATCCCGATCTACTCGACGTGCGAGCACCACCTGGTGCCGTTCTTCGGCAAGGCCCACATCGGCTACATCCCCGGCCCCGAGGGCCGCGTCACCGGCCTGTCCAAGCTCGCCCGCCTGGTGGACCTGTACGCCAAGCGCCCCCAGGTTCAGGAACGCCTGACCGGGCAGGTCGCCGACGCGCTCGTCGAAAAGCTGCAGCCGACGTCGGCGATCGTCGTCATCGAATGCGAGCACCTGTGCATGGCCATGCGGGGCATCCGCAAGCCCGGCGCCACGACCATCACCTCGGCCGTGCGCGGCGGGTTCAAGTCCGACGCCCGGTCCCGCGCCGAGGCGATGTCGTTGATCACGGGGCGCTGATCGCGATGGCGTCCACTCAGCCCGCACAGCCCACTCAGCTCGCACAGCCCGCTCGACCCGGCCACCCGACCCTGCCGGAGCGCGACCGCTGCCTGGTGATGGGCATCGTCAACGTCACCGAGGACAGCTTCTCCGACGGCGGGATGTGGAACGACCCGGCCGTCGCCGTCGCCCACGCCAACCGGCTGCTGGCCGACGGCGCCGACCTCATCGACGTCGGCGGCGAATCCACCCGCCCCGGTGCGGTGCGCGTCGCCGCCGAGGAGGAACTCGGCCGGGTCGTGCCCGTCGTCCGCGAGCTCGCCGCCGCCGGGATCCCGGTCAGCGTCGACACCATGCGCGCCTCCGTCGCCGATGCCGCCATCGAGGCCGGTGCGGCGCTCATCAACGACGTCTCCGGTGGTCTCGCCGACCCCCGGATCCTCGACGTCTGCGCCGCCGGCGAGGTGCCGGTGTGCCTGATGCACTGGCGCACCGACCGTTTCGGATCGGCGTCGGGGCGCGCGGAGCCGTCGGCCGGCGGCATCGTCCCCGAGGTCCGCGACCACCTGCGCCGCCTCGCCGATCGGGCGGTGGCGGCGGGCATCCCGACCGAGCGGATCATCGTCGACCCCGGCCTGGGCTTCGCCAAAAACGCCGACGACAACTGGGCGCTGCTGCACGCGCTGCCCGACCTCGTCGCCGACGGTCTGCCCGTGCTGGTCGGTGCGAGCCGCAAGCGGTTCACCGCCACCGTCGTCGATGGCCAGCCGCGTCCGCCGCGCGACGCCGACGACGCCACCGCGGCGATCTCCGCCTTGGCCGCAGCCGCCGGGGCGTGGGCCGTGCGCGTCCACGAGGC
>NZ_KV787168.1:0-8461 GCF_001807025.1 Corynebacterium sp. HMSC11E11
GCTTTAGCCGCGCGGCACGGCTGCCGGATCACATTCCTCCCATCGAGTATCGCAAAGGTCGGGCCCGCGTGCCGCAACCGTTGGCGGTCGGGGTGCGGGCGCCGGGTAGATTCGAGGCCGTGACACGTCGACTCCTGCTCATTCCCGGGGCACCCCTGGTGGTGCCGGAACTGTCCGGCGCCGATTCGGGGGCGGCCGAGGTGCGGGCTGCTGTGCTTTCCGCCGCCCGCCGCGTTCTGGACGGCATCGGCCGGTCGCGTCCGCTCATCGTGCGTCGTCCGGATGATCGCTTTGCGACGTCCCACCTCGGTTCTTTCCGGGCGTGGGGCGCGGATGTGCGGGTGGGTGGAGGAACCCATCTGCCGGAGTTGGTGGCCCGGTGGGTGGTGCGCGAATCCGGCCTGGATCCGGCGGAGGTCGACGTCGCGGCGCAGTTGCCCGACCCGTTCGCGGCCGGTGAAGGTCCGATCATCGTCGTGGCCGAGGGACCGTCGGCCTTGACCGCCCGGGCGCCGTTGACGTTGCTTCCCGACGCCGCCCCGATCGACGACACCTGCGCCACCATCGCCGCCGGCGCATTCAACTGGGAACCGGGCGACGACCCCTTCGGGGCGTTCGGTCCGCGGCTATGCGAGTCGGTGGGCCTGCACACCATGGGCGTGTGGCAGGACCTGGCGTCCTTCGGCGCCGAATTGCGCTTGGACGCCGGATCGTTCGTCGCGAAGCAGACGTACCGCGCCGCACCGCATGGCGTGGGCTACCACGTGGCCGAATGGGAATGGGAGGCGTAATGGGAAAGACGGAAACCACGTCGGACCGGGATCTCACGCCCATCGCGGTCATCGGACCGACCGCCTCCGGCAAGTCCGACCTGGGGCTGGCGCTGGCCGAGGAGTTCGGCGGCGAGATCGTCAACGTCGACTCCATGCAGCTCTACCGGGGCATGGACATCGGCACCGCCAAACTCACCGTCGACGAGCGCCGCGGCATCCCGCATCATCAGCTCGACGTCCTCGACGTGGTGGAACCGGCGTCGGTGGCGACGTACCAGGAGGAGGCCGTCGCCGACGTGGAGGCGATCATGACCCGCGGCCGCGTCCCCATCCTCGTCGGCGGTTCGATGCTCTACGTGCAGGCGCTCATCGACGATTGGCGGTTCCCGCCGACCGACCCCGCCGTCCGCGCGAAGTGGGAGGCCGTGCAGGAGGAGGTCGGCGTCGAAAAGCTCCACGACCACCTTGCCGACGTCGACCCGGCAGCGGCGGCGATCATCGAGCGCCGCGACCCCCGGCGCATCGTCCGCGCCCTCGAGGTCATCGAACTGACGGGGCAGCCGTTCGGGGCGTCGAAACCGCCGATCGACGCGCCGCCGCGCTGGGGCACCCGCATTCTGGGGCTGGGCACCGAAGCCGAATGGCTCAACGAGCGCATCGAGCGCCGCACTCGACTCATGTTCGAGCGAGGGCTTCTCGACGAAGTGGAGGTGCTGATCGGGCGGGGGCTGCGAGACGGCGTCACCGCATCGCGGGCGATCGGATACGCGCAGGTGCTGGCCCACATGGACGGAGAGTACGACCTCGACGAAGCCGTGGACCGCACCATCACCGGCACCCGCCGCTACGTGCGTCGCCAGAAGTCCTGGTTCACCCGGGACCCCCGGGTGCGGTGGCTCGACGCTGCAGCGACCGGCGGCAACGGCGTGCGCGAGCGGGCGCTGGCCGCCTTGGGGTAACGGTGCCGCCGGACGGCCCCGTGGTCGCGCGTCCTAGTGGCCCCCGCAGCCGCCGGAACCGCAGCCGCAACCGCCGTCGCCGCAGGAATCGCCGCAGCCCTGCGGGGCGATGACCTCGCCGGCCAGCAGGAAGGTGCCCGACACGACCGTGCCCGGCTGCGGCGCAGCGTCAACGTCGGCGGGGACGACCACGTCGAGGGGGACCGGCACGTCGAGGTGCACGAGCCAGAAGTCCTGGCCGGTCAGGCGGTTGGTGCGCTTGGTGGCGGAGTTGACCACGCCGGACAGCGTCGCCGAGGCATCGGGGGACGTCGAGCCGGCGGCGGCTCCGGTGACGGCCTCCGCGCCGGTGAAGCGGACGTCGCCCGGCTGCCCGCCCGTGCGGGCCTCGAAGGCGGCGGCATCCTCATCGACCGCCACGTCCACGGCGAGGGCGGTGAGGTTGACGTGCTCGAAGGTCTGCGTGCCCTCGTCGACCAGCAGCGGCGACTGGGCCAGGTGGCACGTCGCCGTCGCCACGACCTCGTCGAAATCCGGGCGCGACGGGTCGTCGCCGACGATCTCGATGAGCGCCAGGACGTCGTCAAGCGCGGAGACGTGCGCGGTGACCTGGGTAAATCCCGCGAAGCCGGCGAAGGTGGAAAACGGCTCGACGCCGAGGATGTGCAACCGCGCGCCCGAAGGGTCCTCGAAACGGACGAGCTGGCCGCCGCGGACCTCGCCGATGACGGACAGGTGGTCGGTGGCGATGGCCGCCTCGATGGCGTCCTGCCAGCGCGGGTAGTCGAGGCCGATGCTCTTCAGGTCGGAAGTCATGGTGATCCATCCTAGCCCCGCGCGGTGCGGGAGCGGGCTCGGGGTTTTCGGGGGCTTTTTCGGCTTTGCGACGATGTGACGTATTGCTCATCGGCAGCGGCATGAATGGGTTGGTGTTTCGCCGATCAATGGGAGTAGGCTGACCTTAGTTAATTAAGTCAGTGCGTGCTTCAGATTGGGAGAGGCTGTCGGACTGACTGACGTTGATTCGGGAGGATCACCGACATGGCCATTCGAATGATGGGTGGAAGGGCACGCGGACACCGCGCCGCCGACGCTCCGGAAGCGGTCGTCACCGCCGCACCCGAGCGCACCCGCCTCAGCGACGTCGCGGTGGGGGACACCGTCGTGCTCTCCGCGCCGCGCACCGAACCGCAGCTGTGCCGCCGGCTCGCCCAGCTCGGCCTGCGGGCCGGCATGAGCGTCACCGTCGGGTCCAAGACCGCCGGCGGTGGCCGCGTGGTCAAGTCCGGCACCTCGCGCTACGCCATCGACCGCGAGACCCTCGAGCTGATGGACGTTCTGCGATGAGCGCCGCACCGCGTTCCGGCGCCTCGCCGCTGGCCATCGCCCCGAGCTGCCACGACTGCGCCGGTGCGTCGCCCGCCCCGGCAGGCTCGCCCGTCATCGCGCTGGTCGGCGCGCCCAACTCCGGCAAGTCGACCCTGTTCAACGCGTTGACCGGCGCCAAGGCCCAGATGGGCAACTGGCCGGGCACCACCGTCGAAGTCAGCCGCGGCGCGTGGAAGGCCGGCGACGTCACCTACGACGTCATCGACTTCCCCGGCGCCTACTCGCTCGACGCGATGAGCCCCGACGAGGAGCTCACCCGCGAGATGCTCATCAACCGCGAGTCGGAGGAGCGCCCGGACCTGGTCATCGTCGCCGTCGACGCGACGGCCCCGGCCCGCGGCCTGTACCTGTTCGCCGAGATCGCCGAGCACCCGTACCGCATGGTCGTGGCGCTGACGAAGACCGACGTCGCCGCCGCCCAGGGCGTCGACGTCGACGCCGGCGCGATGCAGGAGGCTCTCGGCGTCCCCGTCGTCGACGTCGACCCGCGCCGCCGCGCCGGCGTCGAGGACGTCCGCGTCGCCGTCGCCGGCGCGATGACCGGCTGTGCGCGCGTCATCCGGGCGGGGGCCGGCGAGGACGTCGCCGCCGCCGACGAGGCCCGGTTCGCGTTCATCGACCGCGTCGTCGCCGCGTCGACCACCGACCGCGGCCAGAAGCCGACCTGGTCCGACCGCATCGACCGCGTCGCCCTCAATCCGTTCGCCGGTCCGCTGCTGTTCCTCGGCGTCATGTGGCTGGTGTTCCAGATCACCACCACCGTCGCCGCGCCGCTGCAGGACGGGCTGGAGGGCCTGATCACCGGCCCGATTTCCGATTGGGCGCGGTCGGCCATGGAGACCATCGGCCTCGGCGGTCCGATCCCGACCGGCCTGGTCGTCGACGGTCTCATCGGCGGCGTGGGCATGGTGCTCACCTTCGCGCCGTTGATGGCGCTGATGTTCCTGTGCCTGGCCGTCCTGGAGGACTCCGGCTACATGGCTCGCGCCGCCGTCGTCACCGACCGCGTCATGCGCGCGATCGGTCTGCCCGGCAAGGCGTTCATTCCGCTCATCGTGGGCTTCGGCTGCAACGTGCCGGCGATTTCGGCGACGCGCGTGCTGGGCAACCCCCGCCACCGTATTCTCACGTCGCTGCTCATCCCGTTCACGTCCTGCTCGGCGCGGCTGACGGTGTACGTCATGCTCGCGGCGGTGTTCTTCCCGGGGTCGGCGGGCACGGTGGTGTTCGCCATGTACGTCATCTCCATCGGCCTGATCGTGCTCACCGGCCTGGTGCTGCGGCACACGCTGTGGCGCACGATGCCGTCGGAGCCGCTGGTCATCGACCTGCCCGGCTACCAGCTGCCGATGCCCCGCCTGGCGCTGTCGGTGATGTGGGCGCGGCTGAAGGGCTTCCTGAAGACCGCCGGCGGCATCATCGTCATCACCGTCGTCGCCGTGTGGGCGCTGATGTCGGTGCCGGTGGTGCCGGGCCACGCCTTCGGCTCCGAGGAGCTGCCGCCGCGCGATTCCGCCTACGGTGCGGTGTCGGAGGCCGTCTCCCCGGTGTTCGCCCCGGCCGGCTTCGGGTCGTGGTCGCTGACCGGCACGCTGCTGACCGGTTTCGTGGCCAAGGAAGCCGTGATCTCCACGTGGGCGCAGACCTACGCGGTGGAGGACGTCACCGACGCCGACACCGAGGAGCAGCGCACGAGCCCGTTGGCAGACAACATCCGCGCCGACTTCGACCGCACCTCCGGCGGGCATGGCTTGGCGGCCGTGTGGGCGTTCATGATCTTCCTGCTGGCCTACACGCCGTGCGTGGCCACGGTGGCCGCCCAGAAGCGCGAGATAGGGTTGAAGTGGACGCTGTTCGGTTTGGCCACGCAGTTGTTCGGGGCGTGGCTGTTGGCGGTGGCCGTTTTCCAGGTGCTGAAGGTGTTCCTGTGAGTTCCTTCCTGACGTCGGTGTTCGCCGGTCGCCGCCGGTTGCGTGACGACGACCGCGGCTCGGCGATCACCGGGCGGGAGCAAGAGCAGGTGCCGTCGCAGGCGCCGGAGAGCCAACCGACGCGTTCCCCGCTGGCGGCGGTCCGTGAGGCGATCGCCGACGGGGAGGTCTCCCGCGCCGACATCGCCGCCCGCACCGGGCTCACCCGCGCCACCGTCGACGCGGCCATCGAGCACCTTGAGCGCACGGGTGCGCTGCGCCGCGAACGCATGGCGTCGTCGTGCCCGGCGAGCGGATGCGGCGGTTGCGCCCACGCCACGGCCGACGGTTCCACGTGCTCGTCGTCACGCAACGGCGCGGCCACCCGCGGCCCCGTCGCCCTCGTGCTGACCCGTCGCCCCTGACCACCGGGGCCACCCCGGCCCCGGTCATGCGACAATGGCCGGAACATGACTGACACCCCCGACAACGACACGTACCCCGACGAGCGCCCCGACGACCGATACGACGGCGCGCCCGGCGGGATTCCGGCCGAGGACCGTGGCGGCCAACCCACCATCGGCGACCTCGACCTGGAGGCGCGTTCTTCGCTGCGCCGCCTGACCCGCGCGGCGACGCACACCACCGACGCCGAGGACATCACCGAGGTCGAGTACCGCCAGCTGCGACTCGAACGCGTCATCCTCCTCGGCGTGTGGACGCAGGGCACCCTCGCCGAAGCCGAGGCCGCCATGGACGAACTGGCCGCGCTGGCCGAAACCGCCGGCTCCGAGGTCCTCGAAGCGGTGCTGCAGCGCCGCGACAAGCCCGACCCGGGAACCTACATCGGCTCCGGCAAGGTCGCGGAGCTGCGGGACATCGTCAAAGCCACCGGCGCCGACACCGTCATCGCCGACGGTGAACTGTCGCCCGGCCAGCTCGTCGCGCTGGAGGACAAGCTCGACGCCAAGGTCATCGACCGCACCATGCTCATCCTGGACATCTTCGCCCAACACGCGAAGTCCAAGGAAGGCAAGGCGCAGGTGTCGCTGGCCCAGATGCAGTACCTGATCACCCGACTGCGCGGCTGGGGCCACTCCCTGTCGCGCCAGGCCGGCGGCCGCGCCGGCTCCAACGGCGGCGTGGGTCTGCGTGGCCCCGGTGAAACGAAGATCGAAACCGACCGTCGGCGGCTGCGCCAGGACATGGCGCGCATCCGCCGGGAACTCGCCGGGATGAAGACCTCCCGGGAGATCAAGCGCGCCCGCCGCAAGGCCGGGCACCTGCCGCGCATCGCCATCGCCGGATACACCAACGCCGGCAAGTCGTCTCTGCTCAACGCCCTGACCGGCGCCGGCGTGCTCGTCGAAGACGCCCTGTTCGCAACGCTGGACCCGACGACGCGCCGCGCCGAGCTGCGCGACGGTCGCACGGTGATCATGACCGACACCGTCGGGTTCGTCCGCCACCTGCCCACCCAGCTGGTCGAGGCGTTCCGGTCGACGCTGGAGGAGATCCTCGAAGCCGACCTCATCCTCCACGTCGTCGACGGCTCGGACCCGTTCCCGCTGGAGCAGATCCGCACCGTCAACTCCGTCATCGAGGACATTGCCGCCGAGCAGGACGCCGAGGTGCCGCCGGAGCTGCTGGTGGTCAACAAGGTCGACCTCGCCGATCCGGCCACGATCGCGGAGCTGCGCCACGTCCTCGACGACGTCGTGTTCACCTCGGCCCCCACCGGGGAGGGCATCTCCGAGCTGGAGACCCGCATCGAACTGGCGCTCAACGCCATGGACGCCCACGTGTCCGTGCTCGTGCCCTTCGACCGCGGCGACGTGGTCTCGCGGCTGCACGAGGAGGCCACCGTCCTCGACGAGACCTACGGCGCCGACGGCACGACCCTCGACGTGCGCCTGCCGCGGTCGATGGCCCGCGAGTTGCAGGAGTTCATCGTCGACCCGACCGCGTAACATCACGCGGGTGACCAACGAGCATCATCCCACGGACCCCGCCCCGACCCACCCCTCCGGCACCGCCGCGGACGTGGACCACCCCGACCATCCCGATCACCCGGCCGCCCGCGGTCGACTGTTCGGCTGGGACGTCCACGGCGACGGCCGCACCATCGCCCCGGGCGCCGTCGTCGCCCCGGAGGAGCGGCTGGATTGGCCGCGCACCATCGGCATCGGCATGCAGCACGTCATCGCCATGTTCGGCGCGACGCTGCTGGTGCCGCTGCTGACCGGCTTCCCCGTCAACACCACGCTGCTGTTCTCGGGCCTGGGCACCATCCTGTTCCTGCTCATCACCCGCAACCGGCTGCCCAGTTACCTCGGTTCGTCGTTCGCGTTCATCGCCCCGCTGATGGCCACCCAGGCGCAGGGCATCGGCGCGCAGGCCGGCGTCGTCGTCACGGCGGGCGCGGCGCTGGTGCTGGTGGGCCTCATCGTGAAGAAGGCCGGGCGCCGGGTGCTCGACGCCGTCATGCCGCCTGCGGTCACGGGTGCGATCGTGGCGCTCATCGGCTTCAACCTGGCGCCGGTGGCGGCGACGAATTTCGCCACGCAGCCGCTGGTGGCGGCGGTGACCATGCTGACCATCCTCGTGGCCACCGTCGCCGGCCGCGGCATGGTCGCGCGCCTCGGCGTGCTCATCGGCGTCGTCGTCGGGTGGGCGTTCGCCGCGGCCACCGGCAATCTGTCGCCGGAGTCGACGGCGTCGGTGCGGGAGGCCGCGTGGTTCGGCCTGCCGACGTTCCACGCCCCGGAGTTCCACCTCAACGCCATGCTCATCGGCCTGCCGGTGATCGTGGTGCTCATCGCGGAAAACGTCGGCCACGTCAAGGCGGTGTCGGCGATGACGGGCCGCAACCTCGACGATCTGGCCGGCGACGCGCTCATCGCCGATGGTCTGGCCACGACGTTGGCGGGTTCGGCCGGCGGTTCGGGCACGACCACCTACGCGGAGAACATCGGCGTCATGGCCGCCACCCGCGTGTACTCGACGGCGGCGTACTGGGTGGCGGCGTTTACGGCGATCGCCCTGGCGTTCATCCCGAAGTTCGGTGCGCTAATCCTCACCATTCCCGAGGGCGTGCTCGGCGGTGCGACGCTGGTGCTCTACGGGCTCATCGGCATGCTGGGCGTGCGCATTTGGATGGACAACGGCGTCGACTTCAACAATCCGGTCAACCTCGTCGCCGCGGCGACGGCGATGATCGCCGGCATCGGCAACCTGACCCTGTCCATCGGTTCGCTGGAGCTGGAGGGCATCGCGTGGGGGTCGGTGGGCATCATCGTCGGCTACCCGATTCTGCGGTGGCTCTACCGTCGCGTCGGCGAGGGGCAGTTCACGACGGTCAAGGAGTAGCGGGGCACCGGGTTTTCGCGTGACGACGACGGGCCCCGACCGGATCGCTGTTCCGGTCGGG
>NZ_KV787169.1:0-40182 GCF_001807025.1 Corynebacterium sp. HMSC11E11
CCGCATCCGGGATCAACGGATGCGGCCCCGCCTTTTTCATGTGCGTTTTCCCGGGGGCGGGAACCCGGGCCCCCGCTTGCGGGGTTTTTCCGTGGGCGGATCCGCAGCGCAACGGTGTTCGGGGGTGGATCTGCGGGAAAGTCCGGTTGGTGGAACAATGGGCGTCATGAGCGAAAACAATGACGTGATCCGGAAGCTGTCCGACGAGGAGTCCCTCGAGCTGCTGGCGACCAAGACCTTCGGCCGTCTGGTCGTCCGTCGCAAGGACGACATGGACCTGTTCCCGCTGAACTACGTCGTCCACGAGGGCAACATCTACTTCCGCACCGCGGAGGGGTCGAAGCTGTTCTCCCTCACCCTGAACGACGACGTGCTGTTCGAGGCCGACCATGTCGACACCGGGGCGGAGGAGGCCTGGTCCGTCATCGTGAAGGGCTCCGCTCGCGCGCTGCAGTCGAACGACGAGATCGCCAAGGCCGACGAGCTGCCGCTGAAGCCGTGGCTGCCGACCCTGAAGTACAACTACGTGGTGGTCACGCCGAAGGACATCTCCGGCCGCAAGTTCCACCTGGGCGACGAGCCCGAGCGCTACTAGCGTCTCGGTCGCCGGGCCGGTTTCGCCGAAATCGGCCCGCATGGCCGTTTTCGGGGCTACCCTCCGATTTGTGATCAGCATCATAAACAGTCCGGAGGGTGATGCTCCCATGTCCGAGGCACGCGAGCACGAGAGCACCATCGCCGCTCCTGGCCAGCATTCTCCGCGCGTCCAGCACATCCTGGACGAGGCGCGGACGATGCTGCGCGAGTCCGGCTGGCGCAACGTCAGCATGCGCCGTCTCGCGGCACGGCTCGACGTGAAGGCCCCGTCGCTGTACAAGCACATCACCGGCAAGGACGAGCTGTACCGACTGCTTCTCGACGAGACCCTCCGCAACCTCGGCGGGGCGCTGCATGCCGCCGTGGCCGAGGACCCGTGCCCCCGGTCGCTGCTGAAGGCCTACCGCCGGGCTGCGTCGGCGGATCCGCACGGCTACCGCCTGATCAGCCGCACCCGCGTGGTGAACATGGTCGAGCCGACCGAATTGGACCGCTGGATCCGCGAGCCCTTCACCCTGGTCACGGGCGACGAGGCCCGCGGCCTGGCGCTGTGGGCCTTCGCCCATGGCCTCGTCACCGCGGAATTGGTCCAGGATTCCGGCCACACGGCCGACCCGGTGTGGGCCGCCGGCGCCGACGCGTTCGCGCCGGAGAGCTAGCGGCGCCACCAGGTCTGCGAGGGCCCCGGGGGGACGGCCCTCTTGTGGCGGCTGATGCGCCACAGGTGCTCGATGCGCGCCGCATCCGCGTCGGAGACGTCGCGGCCCTCGAGGTAGGCGTCGATGGCGGCGTAGGTGACGCCCAGCGCTTCTTCGTCGGGAAGCGAGGGACGGTCTTCTTCCAGGTCGGCGGTGGGCACCTTCGTCCACGTCGACTCCGGGGCGCCGAGATGTTCGAGCAGTCGCGCTCCCTGGCCCTTGGTCAGCCCCTCCAACGGCACGAGGTCCACGCCGCCATCGCCATGCTTGGTGTAGAAACCGGTGACCGATTCCGCCGCATGATCGGTGCCCACCACCAACAGGCCGCGCTCGCCGGCGATGGCGTACTGGGCGATCATGCGCTGCCGTGCCTTGACGTTGCCCTTGTTGAAGTCGCCGAGACCGCGGATGTGCAGCGACTCCGACACCGCGGCGTTCATCGCGGCGGTCGCCGGTTCGATGTCCACGGTCAGCGACTCGTCGGGGTCGATGAAACGCAGCGCCGTCTGGGCGTCGTCTTCGTCGGACTGGACGCCGTGGGGCAGCCGCACCGCGATGAACACCGGGCCCGGCCCTTCATCGGCGTCGGCCGTGTCATCGGCGTCGGCGTCGCCGGATTCGGCGCGCACCCGCTCCACCGCCATCTGGGCGAGTTTGCCGGCCAGGGTCGAATCCTGCCCGCCGGAGATGCCGAGGACGTATCCGCGGGCGCCGGTGGCGGCGAGGTAGTCGACCAGGAAGTTCACGCGCGCCTCGACTTCGGCGGCGGGGTCGATGTCGGGGGAGACGTGCAATTCGGCGATGATGCGTTCGCGGAGGCCGTCCTTCGGGGTGTTCATGGCCCCAGGGTACGTCGGCGTCCACGGGCACGTCGGCGCATCGTCGGCGCACGTGGGGTGGCATGATTGCCGACGTGAACGATGCACGAATTTCCCACGGCTCCGGCCGGGCCATCGCCGTCGCGGTGATCGCGGCCCTCGGCGGCCTTCTCTTCGGCTACGACACCGGCGTCATTTCCGGGGCGCTGCTGTTCATTCAGCGTTCCTTCGAGTTGACGGCGGCGCAGGAGTCGACGGTCACCGCGATGCTGTTGGTCGGCGCGGCCCTCGGCGCCTTCACCGGCGGTCGGGTCGCCGACGCGATCGGCCGTCGGGCGACGGTGCTCATCGGTGCGGTCGGTTTCATCGTCGGCAGCCTGTGGTGCGCGGCGGCGGGGTCGGCGTTCGAGCTGGGTGCGGCGCGCACGCTGCTGGGCGTGTGCATCGGCGGGGTGTCGATCGTGGTGCCCATGTACATCTCCGAGATGTCGCCGCCGCACATCCGCGGCCGGCTGGTCAGCCTCAATTCGCTGATGATCGTCATCGGTCAGCTCGTCGCGTTTCTCACCAATTCGGCGTTGGCGGAGTCGGGGTCGTGGCGGTGGATGCTGGGTCTGGGGGCGGTGCCGGCGGTGGTGCTGCTCGTCGGCATGCTGCTGTTGCCGGATACCCCGGCCTACCTGTTGCGCCGCGACAAGCGTGATCGTGCGCTGGAGGTTTTGCGCGACATGCACGGCCCTCGGGCGGAGCTTTCCGACGTCGAGATCGCGGAGGGGTCGATGAGCGAGGAGCAGCGGGCGGCGGAGCGGGCGGCGCTGAGGGTGCCGTGGATTCGCCGGGCGGTGATCATCGCGATGTTCATCGGCGTCACGCAGCAGGTCACGGGCGCCAACGCGATCATGTACTTCGCCCCGACCATGATGAACAAGGTCGGCCTGTCGGCGGAGAACTCGGTGTACACGTCGATCCTCATCGGCACGGTGTCGGTCATCGCCTGTGCGGTGGGCATGGGCATCATCGACCGCGTTGGCCGGCGGAGGATGCTCATCATCGGCCTGACCGGCTGCGCGGCGTCGTTGACGGCGCTGGCCCCGGTCTATGCGATGGCGTCGGATTCGCGGGGCGGTGCCATGGCGGCTCTTGGCCTGATGACCGTGTTCATCGCGTTCCAGCAGGCGGCGGTGTCGGTGGCCACGTGGCTGCTCATATCCGAGATCGTCCCGGCGGAAGTCCGGGGTGCGGGCATGGGGTTGGCGGGCCTGGCGCTGTGGGCCGCGAACTGGTTCGTCGCCCAGTCCTTCCTGCCCATGGTCGAGGCGTGGGGAGGGTCGTGGTCGTTCCTTTTCTTCGCGGTCACCGGCGCGATGGCGTTGGCGTTCACGTGGAAGACGGTGCCGGAAACCACCGGCCGTTCCCTGGCGGAGGTCGGCGCCGAGCTGCGCGCCGCCGGATCCGGGCGACGCGGGTGAGTCGCGGACCCGGCGGGGGAGTTTTGTGGTTGCGGGGGACGTTGGGTAACATGGCCGTTCGTGTCGTGGCGCCGTTGATCGGCGTCACCGGGTTGTCGCATCTTCCGCCGCGTTAACGCAGGCGTGGCGCGGCCCGCCACCGCCCTCAGGAGCCGAGAAGAAAGGAGCGCCCGAATGAAGGTCCGCAAGTCCCTTCGGTCGCTGAAGAACAAGCCGGGCGCCCAGGTCGTGCGCCGTCGTGGCAAGGTCTACGTGATCAACAAGAAGGAGCCGCGCTTCAAGGCCCGCCAGGGCTAAGAGCCGCAGGCTTGTCGCCGCGCCGCATGGATCGTCGATCCGTGCGGCGCGGTTTTCTTTTCCCGGCTTCGTTCGGGCTTCGCCGGGGGGTGCTTCCGGGTTCGTCTGCGGGGTGTTCGCGAGGTCGGTTGATAGCCGTTGCCGTGGGGCGCCGATAGTTGCTTTTCGGCGATTTTCGGGGAATTTCAGGGGTGTGACCACTAAATCACAAGGTTGTGAGGCGATCTCGCCCCACATGTAGTGGCGGGGAAATTCACGTCCTGGGAATTCCTCGCTTGTAACTACTATATGTAGTATCGCTGGCCTTTTGGCGACCCCAAGTGTAGTGTTTCTGGTGTTGCGCCGCACAGGGCGCCGACCGGAGCGGCCGAAGGTCTCACCGGTCCCGAACTCCTCGAACTGACTGAAGGAACGTGCGAGACATGGTCACCGTCTACAGCAAGCCCGCCTGCGTGCAGTGCCGCGCCACCACCCGTGCCCTGGACAAGGCCGGCATCTCCTACGACGTCGTGGACATCA
Source organism: Corynebacterium sp. HMSC11E11 (assembly GCF_001807025.1). Lineage (NCBI taxonomy): Bacteria > Bacillati > Actinomycetota > Actinomycetes > Mycobacteriales > Corynebacteriaceae > Corynebacterium > Corynebacterium sp. HMSC11E11. The sequence continues at coordinate 4,399 of NZ_KV787169.1, forward strand.
CCCTCGACGACGACGCCCGCGACTACGTCATGGCGCTCGGACACCTTCAGGCCCCGGTCGTCGACACGGGTTCCGAGACTTGGTCGGGCTTCCGCCCCGACCGCATCAGGGCCCTCCAGGCCGCGTAAGACCGCGGGTCCCATTCCATCCGTGGAATTCTCCGTCACCGCCGCTTCGGTGACGCGGGAAGGCCACGGCCTTTCGTTGAAGGGTGGCGTAAGCCGTTGTTCATCGTCTATTTCTCGTCGGCCACGGGCAACACGCACAAGTTCGTGCAGAAGCTGGGCATCCCGAACGCACGGATCCCCATTCACCGCAGTGAACCGGAGCTGCTGGTCGACGAACCCTACGTCCTCATCGTCCCCACCTACGGCGGCGGGTCGACCCTGACGGGCGACAAATCCCGGCCGGTTCCGCCGCAGGTGATCCGGTTCCTCAACAACGAGCACAACCGCTCGTTCATCAGGGGAGTGATCTCGGCCGGAAACACCAACTTCGGCATCGACTACGGACTGGCCGGCGAAATCGTCGCCGAGAAATGCAAGGTGCCCTACGTCTACCGGTTCGAGCTGATGGGCACCGACGAAGACGTGAGAATCGTACGATCCGGGCTGGCGGACTTTTTCCAGCATCGCGCGGCCTCCTGACCGACGCCGGACCATGCACCCGCCGCGTTCCCCATATATAGAGGAGGGGAAAGAAAAGCGGCGGGGAGGCTGCCGACAAGAACTTCAGGGACGACGACCACGCGGTTCGTCGCAAAGCACACGCACACGCAAGCACCGCCGGACGCGAACAAAGCGTCGGCGCGAGCCCGGACAAGGAAAAGGGAGCTAACACAGTGGCTGAAATGGGGAAGACCGTGGCGGAGCCGATCGGCAAGGACGAGCTGGATTTCCACGCTCTCAACGCCCTGCTCAACCTGTACGACGACGACGGCAAGATCCAGTTCGACAAGGACCGCGACGCCGCGCGCCAGTACTTCCTGCAGCACGTCAACCAGAACACGGTCTTCTTCCACAACCTGAAGGAGAAGCTGGACTACCTGGTCGAGAACAAGTACTACGACCCGGTCGTGCTGGACAAGTACGAGTTCGAGGACGTCAAGGCCCTGTTCAAGCAGGCCTACGCCCACAAGTTCCGCTTCAAGACCTTCCTGGGCGCCTACAAGTACTACACCTCGTACACCCTGAAGACCTTCGACGGAAAGCGCTACCTCGAGCGCTACGAAGACCGCGTCTGCATGGTGGCCCTCACCCTGGCCGCCGGCGACCTCGACCTCGCCCGCAACCTCGTCGACGAGATCATCACCGGCCGCTTCCAGCCGGCGACTCCGACGTTCCTCAACTCCGGCAAGGCCCAGCGCGGCGAGCCGGTGAGCTGCTTCCTGCTGCGCATCGAGGACAACATGGAGTCCATCGGCCGCGCCATCAACTCCTCGCTGCAGCTGTCCAAACGCGGCGGCGGCGTGGCGCTGCTGCTGAGCAACCTGCGCGAGCAGGGCGCGCCGATCAAGCACATCGAGAACCAGTCGTCCGGCGTCATCCCCGTGATGAAGCTGCTGGAGGACTCGTTCTCCTACGCCAACCAGCTGGGTGCCCGCCAGGGCGCCGGCGCCGTCTACCTGCACGCGCACCACCCGGACATCATGCGTTTCCTCGACACCAAGCGCGAGAACGCCGACGAGAAGATCCGCATCAAGTCGCTGTCGCTCGGCGTGGTCATCCCGGACATCACCTTCGAGCTGGCCAAGCGCAACGACGACATGTACCTGTTCAGCCCGTACGACGTCGAGCGCGTCTACGGCAGGGCGTTCGCCGACGTGAACATCTCCGAAAACTACGACGACATGGTCGAGGACCCCCGGATCCGCAAGACCAAGCTCAACGCCCGCGCGTTCTTCCAGACGCTGGCCGAGATCCAGTTCGAGTCCGGCTACCCGTACATCATGTTCGAGGACACGGTCAACGCCGCGAACCCCATCGCCGGCCGCATCACCCACTCGAACCTGTGCTCCGAGATCCTGCAGGTGTCCACCCCGTCGACGTACCACGAGGACCTGTCCTACGACGAGGTCGGCGAGGACATCTCCTGCAACCTCGGCTCGATGAACATCGCCATGGCCATGGACTCGCCGGACTTCTCGGCGACCGTCGAGACCGCCATCCGCGGTCTGACCGCCGTGTCGGAGCAGACGTCCATCGACTCGGTGCCGTCGATCCGCAAGGGCAACGAGAAGTCGCACGCCATCGGCCTGGGCCAGATGAACCTGCACGGCTACCTCGGCCGCGAGCGGATCCACTACGGGTCCGAGGAGGGCATCGACTTCACGAACATCTACTTCTACTGCGTGCTGTTCGAGGCGCTGAAGGCGTCGAACAAGATCGCCATCGAGCGCGGCGTGAAGTTCGGCGGTTTCGAGGATTCGAAGTACGCCACCGGCGAGTTCTTCGACAAGTACATCGACGCCGAGTGGAAGCCGGCGACGGCCCGCGTGCAGGAGCTTTTCGACGAGTCGGAGATCAGCATCCCGACGCAGGACGATTGGCGCGAGCTGAAGGCCTCCATCCAGGAGCACGGTCTGTTCAACCGCAACCTGCAGGCGGTGCCGCCGACGGGGTCGATCTCCTACATCAACAACTCGACGTCGTCGATCCACCCGATCGCGTCGAAGATCGAGATCCGCAAGGAAGGCAAGATCGGCCGCGTCTACTACCCGGCGCCGCACATGGACAACGACAACCTGGAGTACTTCCAGGACGCCTACGAGGTCGGCTACGAGAAGATCATCGACACCTACGCCGCGGCGACCCAGCACGTCGACCAGGGCCTGTCGTTGACGCTGTTCTTCAAGGACACCGCCACCACGCGCGACATCAACCGTGCGCAGATCTACGCGTGGCGCAAGGGCATCAAGACCATCTACTACATCCGCCTGCGCCAGGTGGCCCTCGAGGGCACCGAGGTTCAGGGCTGCGTGAGCTGCATGCTGTAGTCGCGCCGCGCCGCCGCCGGCGGGCATCCGGGGTTTCCGGGCGCCCGCTTTCGGCGTCGCCGGGTGCCCGGGGAGGGGGGCGTGCCGACGACGGGCGCGTGCATTCTGACCAGGGGGTTTTACGGACCGTGACCGGTTCGCCCATATCGAATCTCGCGGCTAGACTGCCGGGAGAACCAGGAGGAATTACATGACCGTGAATCGTTCCGATTGCCCGCCGTCGACGCCGGCGCACCGCGAGAAGAACCTCGAGGCCCGGGAATGCCCGGTGGCCGCGATCGACTGGAACACCATCCCGGATGACAAGGACCTCGAGGTCTGGGATCGGCTGACCGGAAACTTCTGGCTTCCGGAGAAGGTGCCGCTGTCCAACGACATCAAGAGCTGGAACACGCTCAACGAGCTGGAGCAGCGCACGACCATGCGCGTGTTCACCGGCCTGACCATGCTGGACACCATCCAGGGCACCGTGGGTGCGGTGTCGCTGCTGCCGGATGCGCTGACGGCGCACGAGGAGGCGGTGTACACCAACATCGCGTTCATGGAGTCGGTGCACGCGAAGTCCTACTCGTCGATCTTCCAGACGCTGGCGTCGACGCCGGAGATCAACGACGCCTTCCGGTGGGCGGAGGAGAACGAGCACCTGCAGCGCAAGGCGAAGATCATCCTCGACTACTACGAGGGCGATGATCCGCAGAAGAAGAAGGTGGCCTCCGTGATCCTGGAGTCCTTCCTCTTCTACTCGGGCTTCTACCTGCCCATGTACTGGTCGGCGCATGCGAAGCTGACGAACACGGCCGACATCATCCGGTTGATCATCCGCGACGAGGCCGTCCACGGCTACTACATCGGGTACAAGTACCAGAAGAACCTGGAGCGTCTGTCCGAGGAACGGCGCGAGGAGCTGAAGGACTACACCTTCGATCTGCTGCTGGATCTGTACGACAACGAGATCCAGTACACGGAGGACATGTACGACGAGCTCGGCTGGACCGAGGACGTCAAGCGGTTCCTGCGCTACAACGCCAACAAGGCGCTGAACAATCTGGGCTACGAGGGCATTTTCCCGGCCGACGAGTGCAAGGTGTCTCCGGCGATCCTGTCGGCGCTGAGCCCCAACGCCGACGAGAACCACGACTTCTTCTCGGGCTCCGGCTCGTCCTACGTGATGGGCAAGGCGGAGAGCACCGAGGACGAGGACTGGGACTTCTAGTTCCGGTGTTTTCGGCTCGTGCGTGACGACGATCCCGGCGTTCCGATGGGGCGCCGGGATCGTCGTCGCCGGCGCCTTCCGCAAACGGCGCGAACCGTCTCTCACCGGGAACTTTGGTCGGGGGTGGTGCGGGGGAGCCGGGGGCCGGCGGCGGTGGAATCACATCTTTTCGACGCATCGCCGCTGCTTAAGAGAATTCTCAGAATTTTCCGCGTCCCGGATAAGACGGGGGTCATACCCCCCTCCCCATGACGGGCCTTAACATTTTCACAGGTCGGGGTTAGACTCGGCCAGGTACCGCGAGGTGGACTCGCGTAATCGTGTCCACCTCCTCTAACATCTAGGCAGCAACAAATCTTTGACGACCCTGTGAGTCCATGGGGAAGTCGCGTAGTCAGGAGGAAGAATGACTGCAGTAGCGCCTCGCCCCGGCCACGAAGTGGCCCCGGCAGAACGGCCTGAGCCGTTCGGGCACGAGCGTAAGGGCAGCTGGGCGTGGGAGATGCTGACCACGACCGACCACAAGAAGCTGGGCATCATGTACATCATCATGAGCTTCTCCTTCTTCTTCGTGGGCGGTCTCATGGCTCTGCTCATCCGCGCCGAGCTGTTCCAGCCGGGCCTTCAGTTCCTGTCCAATGAGCAGTTCAACCAGCTCTTCACCATGCACGGCACGGTGATGCTGCTGCTGTTCGGTACCCCGATCGTCTGGGGCTTCGCCAACTACATCCTGCCGCTGCAGATCGGCGCGCCGGACGTGGCCTTCCCGCGTCTGAACGCCTTCGGCTTCTGGCTGACCACCATCGGCGGCATCCTGATGCTGTCGGGCTTCCTGACCCCGGGCGGTGCGGCCGACTTCGGTTGGACCATGTACTCCCCGCTGTCGGACTCCATCCACTCCCCGGGCGTCGGCTCTGACCTGTGGATCGTCGGCGTCGGCGTCGGCGGCGTGGGCACCATCGCCTCCGCCATCAACATGACCACCACCGTCCTGTGCCTCCGTGCGCCGGGCATGACCATGTTCCGCATGCCGATCTTCACCTGGAACATCCTGGTGACCTCGATCCTGGCCCTGCTGATCTTCCCGATCCTGACCGCCGCCGCCCTCGGCGTCATGTACGACCGCAAGCTGGGCGGCAACATCTACGACCCGGCCAACGGCGGCGCCATCATGTGGCAGCACCTGTTCTGGTTCTTCGGCCACCCCGAGGTCTACGTTCTGCTGCTGCCGTTCGTCGGTATCATCACCGAGGTCATCCCGGTGTTCTCCCGTAAGCCGCTGTTCGGCTACTCGGGCATGGTCTTCGCCACCCTGTCCATCGCCGGCCTGTCCATGGCCGTCTGGGCGCACCACATGTTCGTGACCGGCGCGGTCCTGCTGCCGTTCTTCTCGTTCATGACGTTCCTGATTTCGGTTCCGACCGGCGTGAAGTTCTTCAACTGGCTGGGCACCATGTGGCGCGGTCACATGACCTTCGAGACCCCGATGACCTTCGCCCTCGGCTTCATCGTGACCTTCCTGTTCGGTGGTCTGACCGGCATCATGCTGGCCTCCCCGCCGCTGGACTTCCACATCTCGGACACCTACTTCGTGGTGGCGCACTTCCACTACACCCTGTTCGGCACCCTGGTGTTCGCCTCCTACTCGGGCGTGTACTTCTGGTTCCCGAAGATGACCGGCCGCATGCTGGACGAGAAGCTGGGCCACATCCACTTCTGGCTGACCTTCGTCGGCTTCAACCTGACCTTCTTGGTCCAGCACTGGCTGGGCAACGAGGGCATGCCCCGCCGCTACGCGGACTACCTGGAGTCGGACGGCTTCACCACGCTGAACATGATCTCCACGGTCGGCGCCGCCATCCTGGGCGTCTCGGTCCTGCCGTTCATCTGGAACGTCTTCAAGTCCTGGCGTTACGGCGAGGTCGTCACCGTCGACGACCCGTGGGGCTACGGCAACTCCCTCGAGTGGGCCACCTCCTGCCCGCCGCCGCGCCACAACTTCACCTCCATGCCGCGCATCCGCTCCGAGCGCCCCGCGTTCGAGCTGCACTACCCGCACATGGTCGAGCGCATGCGTGCCGAGGCTCACGTCGGCCGTCAGCTCTAAGGTGATCAAGCTGCACTAGACTACGCGGCACGAAGAAAGGCCCCCGCTGGTTCCTCCCGGCGGGGGCCTTCGTCGTACCCGAAAACCCCCTTTCACCGGCCCCGGAGTCGAGGCGGCGACGCCGTCATGGGATAATCGCGGGGTGCAGAACAAGGTTGATGTCCCCGCAGCCCCCGATGCCGTCGACCCGTCGCTGGAGACGGTGACCCTGCCGGAGGGGCTCGTCCCCGCGGTGGTCACCGCCACCGGCCCGGACCGTCCCGGCGTCTCCGCTTCCTTTTTCCGGGTGTTGGCCGCGCACGGCGCCCAGTTGCTCGACGTGGAGCAGTCGCTGTTCCGGTCGCGGCTGTCGCTCGGTGCGCTCGTCGGCGTGAAGGAGGACCGTCTGGACGTGATGGCGGCCGGCCTGACCGAGACGCTGAAGGGTCACGGCATGACCGTGGAGGTGTCGTCGGAGGGGGCGGAGTCGACTCGCCACGCGTCGTCGCATGCGGTGGTCGTGTTGGGCAATCCGCTCGATGCGACGGATATCGCCCGCATCGGCCAGACCCTGGCGGATTACGGCGCGAACATCGACTCGATCCGCGGCATCGCGGATTACCCGGTGACGGGCCTGGAGTTGAAGGTGTCGTTGCCGGATCCGAAGCCGGGTGCCGGCGTGCCGGTGCGCAAGGCGCTGGCGGAGTTGGCGTTGACCCAGAACATCGACATCGCCATCGAGCGCGACGGCCTGCAGCGTCGTTCGAAACGGCTGATTTGCTTCGACGTGGATTCGACGCTCATCACGGGCGAAGTCATCGAGATGTTGGCGGCGCACGCCGGCCGTGAGGCGGAGGTCGCGGCGGTGACGGAGCGGGCGATGCGCGGCGAGCTGGATTTCGCCGAGTCGCTGCATGAGCGAGTCAAGGCGTTGGAGGGGTTGCCGGAGTCGGTGTTGCAGGAGGTGTCGGACTCGATCGTGTTGACGCCGGGTGCGCGCACGACGATCCGCACGCTCAAGCGCCTGGGCTACAAGGCCGGTGCGGTGTCGGGCGGGTTCATTCAGATCCTGGAGCCGTTGGCGAAGGAGCTGGGGCTGGACTTCTACCGGGCCAATACGCTGGAGATCGTCGACGGGAAGCTCACGGGTCGCGTGATCGGTGACGTCATCGACCGGGAGGAAAAGGCCCGGAGTCTGCGCCGTTTCGCGGAGGAGTCGGGGCTGAAGATGCACCAGACGGTCGCGGTGGGCGACGGGGCCAACGACATCGACATGTTGTCGGTGGCGGGCCTGGGCATCGCGTTCAACGCCAAGCCGGCGCTGAAGGAGGTCGCCGATACGTCGGTGAACACTCCGTTCCTGGATGAGGTGCTGTTCATTCTCGGCATTTCCCGCGACGAGATCGATCACGCCGATCGCGAGGACGGCATCTTCAGCCGGGTTCCGCTCGAGCAGTGAGTTTGCTTTACGACGATCCGGCCACCGGGTCGTGCGGCGTTCCCGGTTGGTTCGTTCGCGCGCATGGGGCGCTGCCCCGGCCGATGCGGGAGGATCCGGGGGAGGATGTGCCGTGGTCGATGCCGATCATCCTCAACATTCCGAAGCCGGATCGTCCGGACCGGACGGAGCTGTTGGAGGCCGCGGCGACTGCGGTCGTGGCGTGTTGTCTGGATGAGCGTGCCGGCGACGCCGATTCGACGTTCGCCCGCGCGCTGGGGCAGTGGTACGGCGCGAGGATCCGCAAGATCGCCCGCCGCGCCCGCAACGTCCAGTGGGATCGCGTGCAGGATCTGCCGGGTGTCACGGCGTCGGTTGGCGGTGCGTCGGCGCGGGCGTTGACGCCGGGGCCGGTGGGAGGCGAGGACGCGGTCGTCGCAAAGCTCCAGATCGGCGGCACGGATCTGCCGAAGCCGGGCAGCCCCGCCCGGGAAGCCGGGGACGACGGGGTGCCGACCATTTGGGTCGACGCGGACCTGGGGATGACCGTGGGCAAGGCCGCGGCGCAGGTCGGGCACGGGTCGATGCTGCTGGCCGGCGTCATGGACGTCGGGGCCGCGTGGGAATGGGCCCGCGCCGGATTCCCGCTGCGCGTCCGCGAGGTGCCGCGGGCGCAGCTGCCGGCCGGCGAAGACGTGGCCGTCGTGGTCCGAGACGCCGGATTCACCGAAATCGCCCCCGGAGCGGCGACGGTGGCGGTCACCGGCGGGCGTTACCGAACCTAGCCCCCGTACCTCTGCGCCACCAGCCGTTCCAGGGCGCTGCGGGCGACGGCGCCGTCGGTGGTCCGCCAGAACGGCGGCATCGACGCGGCGATCCAGGAACCGTAGCGCTGGGTGGCCAGCCGGGGATCGAGCACGGCGACGACGCCGCGGTCGTCGACCGACCGGAGCAGCCGACCCGCACCCTGCGCCATGAGCAACGCGGCGTGGGTGGCGGAGACCTCCATGAATCCGCTGCGCCCCGCCCGGTTCGCCGCATCCGACCGCGCCGACAGCAGGGGATCGTCGGGGCGGGGGAAGGGGATGCGGTCGATGACCACCAGCGACAGCGACGGGCCGGGGACGTCGACGCCCTGCCACAGCGACAGGGTGCCGAACAGACACGAGTTCTCGCTGGCGGTGAACTGCTCCACCAGGTTGCCGATCGCGTCGTCGCCCTGGCACAGCACCTCGAAGGGCAGACGCCGACGCATCTCCTCGGCCGCCGCCTCCGCCCCGCGCCGTGACGAAAACAGGCCGAGGGTGCGCCCGCCGGCGGCGGTGATCAGCGACGCCAACTCGTCCATCACCTTCGGGTCGGTGCCGTCGCGCCCCGGCTTGGGCAGGTGGCGGGCGACGTAGAGGATGCCGGACTTCGCCGGGTCGAACGGCGTGCCCACGTCCATGCCGTCCCACTCGCCCCGGGGCAGCCCCCACGCCGCGGCCATCGCATCGAACTTGCCGCCCAACGCCAACGTCGCCGACGTCAGCACCACGGTGTTCTCGCCGAACAACCGATCGCGCAGCAGATCCGATACCGTCAACGGCGCCACGCACAGCGCCCGCCGGTCGGTCAGCCACACCACGTCGGCGTCGTCGAGGGCCAGGATCCGCACCGCCGCATCATGCATGTTCTCCAATGCCGCGCGGACGGTTTGCCGCTCGGTGGCGTCGCCCTCCTGACTCGTGGCCAGCGCCGTCTGCGCCCGCCACAGGGCATCCCGCAGGGCGGTCAACGGCACGCCGACGTCCGGGGGAATCTCCTCCCACCGGCCGACCCCGTCGTCGCCAAGCGAAACAAGGGCCTCCTGCAGCATGCCCGCCGCATCCTCCAGATCCCCGGCCTCCTCGACCGCCCCGGCGTTCTTCGCGCGCTTGGCGGTCAACGTCACGCCGGTGGAGGTGAGCTCGTCGGTGGCCACGGACGTGATGCGGGCGTCGAGCTCATGGGCCTCGTCGACGACGACGCACTCGTGCTGCGGCAGGATCAGCCCATCCGACAGCGCGTCGATGGCCAGCAGCGCATGGTTGGTCACCACCACGTCGACGTCGGCGGCGCGGGCCTTGGCGGCCTCCGCGAAACACGTGTCGCCCATCGGGCACTTCGACGCCCCCACGCACTCGCGGGAAGTCACCGACACCTGCCGCCACGCCATGTCGGACACGCCCCGGTCGAGGGAATCGCGGTCGCCGTCCTCGGTGTCGTTGGCCCACTCGCGCAGCATGAGCACCTGCGCCGCCGTCTTCGACAGCGTCGACGAGTCGATGAGCGCCCCCGTGTCGCCGATGCCGTCGTCCGGGTCGAGCGGGACCTCCGCCACCTTGTTGCGGCACAGGTAATTGTTGCGGCCCTTGAGAATGGAAAACGTCGGCCGCCGATCCAGGTGCGGCTCCAGGGCGTCGGCCAACCGCGGCAGATCGCGTTCGACGAGCTGGCGCTGCAGCGCGATGGTCGCCGTCGACACGATGACCGCCTGGTCGTCCTCCATCGCCCGCACGATCGCCGGAACGAGGTACGCCAGCGACTTGCCGGTGCCGGTGCCGGCCTGCACCGCCAGGTGGCGGCCGGACTCCATCGCCCCGTGCACCGCGCGGGCCATGGCCACCTGGCCGGTGCGTTCCGCGCCGCCGAGCGCGGCGACGGCGTGGGCGAGCAGTTCCTCGACGCGATCAGACACCGGCGAAACGCACGTGAATGACCGGCTCGTCGCGCGACAGCGCCAGTCCCTCCCACGGCAGGGAGATCAGGGCCCGCGCCAGGTGGTCGCGGCTTTCTTCGAGGGTCGGCAGGCCGTCGCACAGCTCGCCGCCGCGCATCATGGGGATGGTCAGCTCCACCGCGTCGAGCGTGCCGGTGTCGGGGGCGTCGGCGCCCAGCGGGTACGCGATTTCCTCCACGGCGGTGCCGGACCGGCGGCAGGCGCGGATGGCCGCCTTCGCGCCGCCGTGGCTCCGCTTGTCGCGGGATCGCTTTGCGACGGGCACCCCGTCGACTTCCACGAGCTTGTAGACCAGACCCGCCGTGGGCGCCCCCGAGCCGGTGACCACCGACGTGCCGACGCCGTAGACGTCGACCGGTTCGGCGCGCAGCGCGGCGATGGCGAACTCGTCGAGGTCGGAGGACACGACGATCTGGGTGTTGTGGGCGCCCAGGCCGTCGAGCTGCTGGCGGACCTGTCGGGCCAGCACACCCAGGTCGCCGGAGTCGATGCGCACGGCGCCGAGCTCCGGGCCGGCGACCTCGATGGCGGTCGCGACGCCGACGGTGATGTCGTAGGTGTCCACCAGCAGGGTGGTGTCCAGGCCGAGGGTCTCCACCTGGGCGCGGAAGGCGCCCGCCTCGTCGGGCGTGCCGTCGGCGTTGGTGTGCAGCAGCGTCCACGAGTGGGCGGAGGTGCCCGACGCCGGGATGCCGTAGCGGGCGGCGGCCTCCAGGTTCGACGTGGCGGTGAATCCGGCCAGGTAGGAGGCGCGGGCGGCGGTGACGGCGGCGTCTTCGTGGGTGCGCCGCGACCCCATCTCGATGATCGGACGGCCGCCGGCGGCGGTGACCATGCGGGCCGCGGCCGACGCGACGGCGGAGTCGGAGTTGAGGATCGACAGGATCACCGTCTCCAGGATCACGCATTCGGCGAAGGTGCCGCGTACGGTGAGGATCGGGGAGGCCGGGAAGTACAGTTCGCCTTCGCGGTAGCCGTCGATGTCGCCGGTGAAGCGGAAGTTGCGCAGGTAATCCACCGTCGCGTCGTCGAGGAAGTCCAGCGTGGCCAGCTGGTCCTCGGTGAACCGGAACCGCGAGATGGCGTCGAGCACGCGGGCGGTGCCGGCGACGACGCCGTAGCGGCGCTCGTTGGGCAGGCGGCGCCCGAACACCTCGAAGGCGCATCGTCTGTCGGCGGTGCCGTCGCGAAGCGACGCCTGGAGCATCGTCAGCTCGTACTTGTCCGTCAGCAGGGCGGTCGAGTCGGTGGTGTGGGGCGTCGGATTCGTCACCTGGCCGAGTCTAGTCGGCGGCGCGGCCGGGGTGGCCCGGTGCACGCGATCGCCGGGGTCGTTATCCTTGGGCGCATGACCATGCCAGCCGCCACCCCGATGGGCGTCATCGACGCCGAGACCGTGACCGAGTCGAACCGGCCATGGCAGTGCATCGTGTGGGACGACCCGGTCAACTCGATGAGTTACGTGACCTACGTGTTCCAGATGCTGTTCGGCATGGATCGCAAGAAGGCCCACGAGCTGATGCTGAAGGTGCACAACGAGGGCAAGGCCGTCGTGTCGTCGGGTGAGCGTGACAAGGTGGAGTCGGACGTGAAGAAGCTGCACAAGGCGGGCCTGTGGGCCACGATGCAGCAAGCTGATTAGAGGAGAGAACCCATGCGCCCCTGGAAGAGGAAGCGGGGGATGCTGCGAGGCGGCGCCCGGTATGTCACGGTCCTGGAGCCGGCGGAGCGGGCGTTGCTGGGGGAGCTGTCCGCCACCGTCGCCGATGCGTTGATCGCGCGGGCGCAATCGGCGCCGAAGGATGAGCTGTCGGAGCTGACGGGCATGCCGTCGGGGCATGCGGAGGCGCCGGAGGATCCGCGGTTGGCGCGGCTGCTGCCGGATTTCGCCGCGGAGGGCGACGAGTCGGTGGAGGGCGAGAACCAGCTGATGCGCCAGCTGCACGAGTCGGACATCGTCAAGGACAAGTTGACGGATCTGCGGTCGATCATCGAGGCGTTGGAGCCGGCGGACAACGGCCACGTGTCGTTGACGGAGGAGCAGGCGAATCAGTGGATCGCGGCGATCAACAGCCTGCGCCTGTACCTGCATGCGACGTTGGAGGGCCATGACGGTCCGATCGTCAAGGCGGAGGAGACCGACGCGATGTACCAGTGGCTCAGCTACAACCAGGAGTCGTTGGTGCAGGAGTTGATGCGGGAATGACGGGCGGCGGTGTCGACGTGGCGTCGGCGTCGTTCGGGGGTCGCTTGACGACGGGGCCGGCCGCCTCGCCGTCGCGTCTGCCGGGCGTTTCCGTCGGTCACGCGTCCGCCGCGGACACCGGCGTGACGGTGGTGGCGTGCCCGGAGGGTGCGGTGGCGGCGGTGGACGTGCGGGGCGGTGGCCCGGGGACGCGGGAGACCGATCTGCTGGAGCCGCGCAACACGGTGCGGCAGGCCCATGCGGTGGTGTTGTCGGGCGGGTCGGCGTTTGGCCTTGCCGCGGCGGACGGGGTGATGAGGGGCCTGGCCGACCGCGGCCACGGGTTCCCCGTCACCGACGAGTTTCCAGACGTCCGCGTGCCCATCGTGCCGGCCGCCGTCATCTTCGACCTGCTGCTCGGCCGGCGCGACGTGCCCGATGCGGAGTTGGGGAGGAAGGCGCTGGATGCTGCCCTGGCCGACGGCGACTCCGGTGACCCCGGCGAGCCCGGCGATGATTCGGGCGTCGAGTCCGGGTGCGTCGGCGCGGGCACGGGGGCGATGGCCGGTGCGCTCAAGGGCGGCGTCGGCCAGGCGTCGGTGACGCTCGCCGATGGTGCGACGGTGGCCGCCATCGTCGTGGCCAACCCGATGGGCGCGGTCGCCGGGCCCGACGGGCGGCTGTGGTCGGATCCCGGCCGCGGTGCCATCCCGGATGAAGCGTTGGCCGCACTGGGCGAGAAGTTCGTCGGCCTGACGAAGGTGCCGGTGGCCGCCGACGACGGGGCCGGGTCGCTCAACACGACCATCGGCTGCATCGTCACCGACGCGGCATTGACGCAGGACCAGGCGCAGCGGTTGGCGATGGCCGGCCACGACGGCATGGCCCGCGCCATCCGCCCCGCCCACCTGCCCATGGACGGCGACACCCTGTTCTGCTTGGCGACGGGAACGTTCAGCAGGGCCGACACGGCGGAGGAGAAGACGCCCGTGGGCCCCGAGACTCTGGCCCTGCTCGCCGCCGCGGCCGCCGACGCCGTCGAGCACGCCATCGTCGACGCCGTGGTTTCCGCGCGGTCGCGCGCCGGAGTGCCGTCGTTCGGCGACCTCATCGGTGTCTCCGGTGCCTCCGGTGCTTCCGATGGCTCCGACGACCGACCCGAGAGGACCCGACCCCAGTGACCATGCAGCCCGGATCATGGGAACCGCGGCCCGCCTCCGCACCCGTTAGGCGCCATCCCGGTGCGGTGGCGCCGAAGACGTCCGACGGCGGTCTCGGCCCGGCGCTGGGAACGGGCATCGCGTTCACCGTCGTGACGTGGGTGACGTTCTTCGTCAACGAGATCTTCTTCCGCGGCGGCCTCAACGACCTGCTCGGGCTGCGGCCCCTGGACACCCACGGGTTGTGGGGCATCCTCTTCGCGCCGTTCCTCCACCACGACCTGCAGCACCTCATGGCCAACTCCGTGCCGGCCGCGCTGTTCGCCGCGCTCATCGCGTTCACGTCGAAACGGCTGTGGTGGCAGGTCACGGCCATCGTCATGGTGGTGTCCGGCGTGGCCACGTGGTTCATCGGCGGCGTCGGCACCGCACACATCGGCGCATCCGGGCTGGTCTACGGATGGCTGGCGTTCCTCATCGTCCGCGGCTTCTACAACCGTTCGCCGGGCCAGATCCTGCTGGGCATGATCCTCGGTTTCGGCTACTCCGGCCTGCTGTGGGGAGTGCTGCCCACCGAAGTCGGCGTGAGCTGGCAAATGCACCTCTTCGGCGCCATCGGCGGCATCATCGCAGCCGCCAAACTCAAGCGCGGAAGGGCGACCCGATGAGCGTCGCAAAGCACGAACACGCCGAAGAAACCGCGACCGCGACGCCAACCGCGACCGCTACGGAAACAACCACCACGACCCGGGCACCGGGGGAGGGCAACGACATGGACGACGGCCAACTCGAAGTCGACCGCACCGCGCCGATCGGCGTCTTCGACTCCGGCGTCGGCGGACTGACCGTCGCACGCGCCATCGTCGACCAGCTGCCCCACGAATCCATGATCTACGTCGGCGACACCGCCAACGGCCCCTACGGCCCCCTGCGCATCGCCGACGTGCGACGGCACTCCGAAGCCATCGCCGACGACCTAGTCGAACGCGGCTGCAAGATGATCGTCATCGCCTGCAACACCGCCTCCGCCGCCTTCCTCCGCGACGCCCGCGAGCGATACCCCATCCCCGTCATCGAAGTGATCCTGCCCGCAGTGCGCCGCGCGGTCTCCGCCACCCGCAACGGCCGCGTCGGCGTCATCGGCACCACCGCCACCATCCGCTCCCGCGCCTACCAGGACCTCTTCGACGCCGTGCCCGGCGTCGAGGTCTCCGCCACCGACTGCCCCCGATTCGTCGACTTCGTCGAACGCGGCATCACCTCCGGGAGGCAGATCCTCGGGCTGGCCGAGGGCTACCTGGCGCCCCTGCAGGCCGACGGCGTCGACACCCTCGTCCTCGGCTGCACCCACTACCCCCTGCTGTCCGGCATCGTGCAGCTGGCCATGGGCGACGACGTCACCCTCGTCTCCTCCGCCGAAGAAACCGCCAAGGACGTGCTGCGGACCCTGACCACGCTCGACCTGCTCGCCGACCCCGCCACCGACCCGCCGCCCACCCGCGTCTTCGAATCCACCGGCGACCCCGAGATGTTCCAGAAGCTCGCCACCCGCTTCCTCGGGCCCGCCATCACCGACGTCAACCCCCACATCGGGCACTGAAAGCCATGCGACGGCCGCCCGACATGCCCGATGCCCGGTCGACGTGGCATTGTGGGGTTATGAAAGTGACGGTTCTGGGATGCACGGGCAGCATGTGCGGCCCCGATGCGGCAGCCTCCGGATTTCTCGTCGAATCCGACGATGGGGCGTTCGTCATGGACTTCGGGCCCGGCGTGCTCGGGGAACTGCAGAAATACCGCGACCCCGCCGAGCTGGACATCGTGCTGTCGCACCTGCACGCCGACCACTGCCTGGACATCCCCGGGCTGCTCGTGTGGCGCCGCTTCCACCCGACCAAACCGTCCGCCCACCGCAACCTGCTGTGGGGCCCCGCCGACTCCCACGACCGCCTCGGCCACGCGTCGGCCGACACCGGCGACGGCTTCGACGACCTCAGCGACACCTTCGACTTCCGCACCATCGCCGAGCGCGTCCCCTTCGAACTCGCCGGCCTGACCGTCGAGGCGTACCCGATGCTCCACCCCATCGAGGCGTGGGGCTTCCGCATCACCGGCCCCAACGGCGTCGTCGCCTACACCGGCGACACCGGCTGGACCGACGCGGTCATCGACCTGGCCCGCGACGCCGACGTGTTCATCTGCGAGGCGACCTGGTGCGGCGACGGCGACGACGCGCCCGCCGACATGCACATGTCCGGCGCCGAAGCCGGCCGAGCCGCGACGCTGGCGGGGGCGGGCACGCTCGTGCTCACCCACATCCCGCCCTACGGCGACCCCGACGCCGCGCTGGCCGCCGCCCGCGCCGAATTCGACGGGCCGGTGGAACTCGCGCGCCCCGGGATGGTCATCGAACCGTAGGCCGGTACCGTTGGTGCCATGACTTCTGATTTCACCCGCGCCGACGGTCGCGCCGGCGACGAGATGCGCAAGGTTTCCATCACCCGCGGCTTCACCGACAACCCCGCCGGATCGGTGCTGGTGTGCTTCGGCAACACCCGCGTGATGTGCACCGCCTCCGTGGAACAGTCCGTGCCCCGCTTCAAGCGCGATTCCGGCGAGGGCTGGCTGACCGCCGAGTACTCGATGCTGCCGGCCGCCACCCACGAGCGCATGCCGCGCGAGTCGATGCGCGGGAAGGTCAAGGGCCGAACCCACGAGATTTCCCGCCTGGTCGGCCGTGCCCTGCGTGCCGCGGTGGACCTGAGCCAGCTCGGCGAGAACACCATCAACATCGACTGCGACGTGCTGCAGGCCGACGGCGGCACCCGCACCGCCGCGATCACCGGCGCCTACGTCGCCTTGGCCGATGCCCTGACGTACCTCCACGCCGCCGGTGCGGTGCCGGGTGCGCCGCTGAAGGCGCCGGTCGCCGCGGTGTCGGTCGGCGTCATCGACGGCCGGGTGTGCCTGGACCTGCCGTACGAGGAGGACTCCCGCGCCGACGTCGACCTCAACGTGGTGATGACCGCCGAGGGCAAGTACGTGGAGATCCAGGGCACCGGCGAGGCCGCCACCTTCGACCGCGACGAGCTCGATGCGATGCTCGACGTCGCGGGCAAGGGTCTGCGCGAGCTCATCGAGCTGCAGCAGGAGGTTCTGCGGGCCCCGTACCCGGGTGAGCTTCCCGACGGCCGCGTGGAGGTGTAGCGGCCCTCTTCCCGGAAGCCACCGTGGTTTGGGGGACACGTGCGTGACGTGAACCCGCCATGGTGCAAAACTGGAAGGCGGACGACGCACCTGCCGTCGTACCGGCGGCGCCACCCGCCGCCGACCAACCGACCACGGGAAGGGGAAAGGCGATGAAGCTACTGGTCGCCACCCGCAACAGGAAAAAGCTGGAAGAACTCTCCCGGCTGCTCGAAGGCGCCGGCGTCGAAGGCGTCGAACTGCTGTCGATCGACGACGTCGACCCATACCCGGAACGGCCCGAAGACGGGCGCACCTTCGAGGACAACGCGCTGATCAAGGCCCACGACGGCGCCGACGCCACCGGCCTTCCCTGCCTCGCCGACGACTCCGGCCTTTCCGTCGACGAACTCAACGGCATGCCCGGCGTCCTCTCCGCCCGCTGGTCCGGCGGCCACGGCGACGACGCCGCCAACAACGAACTGCTGCTCGGCCAGCTGCGCGACATCCCCGAAAACCGCCGCGGCGCGTCCTTCGTGTCCTCCGTCGTGATGGTCGTCCCCGGCGCCGGAGAAGTCGGCGACGGCGTCGCCCCGGACTCCGGCGACGGCGACCTGGTCCTGTCCTTCCACGGCGAATGGCGCGGCCGAGTCCTCACGGCACCCCGCGGCGACGGCGGCTTCGGCTACGACCCCCTGTTCGTCCCCCGCGAAGAAGACACCCGCGTCAAGGCGGGCCGCGACCTGGACACCGCCGGCGACCGCCCCCGCACCGCGGCGGAACTGCCGCCGGAGGAAAAGGACGCCATCAGCCACCGCGGCCGCGCACTGCGCCAGCTCGTCCCCGCGCTCGCCGACCTGGCGAAGTCCCTGCCCTGAGACCCTGCTCTGACCCCGGCGGCACCATCCACGCCGCCGACGGCACGACCGCGACGAAAAAACCGGCGCCTCGCATGTCCCGAACGGACGATGCGGGGCGCCGGCGTCGCAAAGCAAAAAGCTAGGCCAAATCGAACTCGGCCCTGACCTCGTCGCGGCGCTTGCGCTCGACGATGAACGACAGGAACGGCACCACGCCGCCCAACGCCGTGATGATCCACTTGCCCGGCGTCCACCGCGCCTTCGTGCCCAAGTTGACGATCGCGATGAGAAACGCCATGTAGGCGAAACCGTGGATCTGCGCCACGAAGAAGAACCACGACGGGGCGTCGTTCTTGTCCTCCAGGATCCCGTACTTGTAGATCATCTCCGCAACCAGCACCAACAGCATCACGCCGGTGATGTAGGCGGTGACGGAAAACGCCGTCAGCGCGGTCTGCACGCGCCGCCGACGATCCGGGTGGATCACGCGGTCGCCCGCGGCCGGGGCGGCGTTCGGCTGCGCCTGGTTCGCGGCGTTGTTCGGGACCTGATTCGGGTTGGTCACTGGTTTTCCTCCTCGACGTTCACGCTCGGGCGCGTGGGCAGGAAATCCTCCGGGATCTCCGTCATGTCGCCCTCGCGGACGGTGACGCCGGCCTCTTCGTTGCCTTCGAACTTCTCGCGCTCGTACTGCATGTACTTGCGGTACGCCCAAATGAAGAAGATGCCGAACGCCGGCCACTGCAGCGCATACCCCAGATTCTGGAAGGAACTGGTGGTGTTCCAGCGGCTGAGCTGCCAGTACGCCAACGCAAGCGTCGCGATGACCGCCGCGATCAGGAACACCAGCTGGATGATGCGCGTGCGCCGCTTGAACGGACCGTGGCCGCCGTCGGCCTCCGGATGGGACTTCTGCCTGGTGGATGACACGCCCACCAGCCTAACCGGTTACCATTGACCAAGCCCGTGGACCCCGCGGAAAACCCCCTGGGGGATCGGCCGGGTGCGGGCGGGCGCCCGTGGCGGAATTGGCAGACGCGCAGGATTTAGGTTCCTGTGCCCGAGGGCGTGGGGGTTCAAGTCCCCCCGGGCGCACCGATTTTGGGGTCCGGGCCCGGCATCGCGGCCGGGCCCGGGTGGGGGAGCCGGGCCGAGAATTACCCGAAGGGTCATTCAAAGTTCATATATAAGTCAATCGGGATTCACCCCTGCGAGGCACAGTGCCCCGCGGTGACCCTCGCGTCACCGGCATCCATCCATACGGCGGCCCCGACGGACTGCACCGACCCCCGGACACGGCAATCGCCCGCCCGAGGTCGCCGACCCGGTACGAGGAGTCGGATTTTCCATGTCGACCAAAACCGCAATACAAATGGAGCCCACCGGCGTCAAGCGTGGTGGGGACCTCCCCTGGCACCTGGCTTTCGGTGCGCTGCTGGGCATCACGCTCATCGTCTTCATCCTGTGGTCCCGCGGCTACGTCGGGGGCACCGACAACCTGATCATCCTGATCACCGCGATCGTCTTCGCGTTGTTCATGGCCTTCAACATCGGCGGCAACGACGTCGCCAACTCCTTCGGCACGTCCGTCGGCGCCGGCACGCTGACGATGAAGCAGGCGCTCATCGTCGCCGCGATCTTCGAGGTGTCCGGCGCCGTTCTCGCCGGCGGCGAGGTCACCGACACCGTTCGCTCCGGCATCGTCGACCTCGATTCCATCGCCCTGGTGCCCATGGACTTCGTGTTCATCATGATGTCGTCGCTGCTGGGTGCGGCGCTGTGGCTGCTCGTGGCCACGCGCATGGGCTGGCCCGTGTCGACGACCCACTCGATCGTCGGCGGCATCGTCGGTGGTGCGCTGACCATCGGCTTCGTCACCGACACCGGTGGCTGGGACATGGTCCAGTGGGACAAGATCGGCCAGATCGCCATTTCCTGGGTGCTGTCGCCGGTTCTCGGCGGCTTCGTCGCCTGGGTGCTGTTCCGGTCGATCAAGAAGAACATCCTGGTGTACAACGAGCGCGCCGACCAGTCGCTGCGCGAGCTGAAGACCCGACGCGCCGAGGTGCGCACCGAGCAGAAGCGCGCCTTCGAGCGTCTCGACGAGCTCCAGCGCATCTCCTACACCAATGCCATGGCCCGCGACGCCGAAGTCGTGTCCACGCACGACTACAACCCGGAGGACCTGGAGTCGGATTATTACCGCAAGCTCGAGGACCTCAACAGGGAGGCGGAGGAGGTCCACGCGCACAAGGCGCTGGAGACTTGGGTGCCGCTGCTGGCGTCCTTCGGTTCGGTGGTCATCGGTTCGATGATGCTGTTCAAGGGTCTGTCCAATCTCGAACTCAACTTCAGTGCGCTGACCAATGGCCTCATCCTCGCGATGATCGCCGCCGTGGTGTGGATGTCCGTGTTCATCTTCGCCAAGACCCTGAAGAAGCACGCGCTGTCGAAGTCGACCTTCCTGCTGTTCAGCTGGATGCAGGTGTTCACCGCCTCGGCGTTCGCGTTCTCCCACGGTTCGAATGACATCGCCAACGCGATCGGCCCGTTCGTGGCGGTGCTCGACGTGCTCAAGACCGGCGAGATCAACAGCGAATCCGCCGTTCCGATGGCCGTGATGGTCGCCATGGGCGTCGCCCTGATCTCCGGCCTGTGGTTCATCGGCCGCTACGTCATCAACACGGTCGGCCACGGCCTGACCGAGATGCACCCGTCGTCCGGCTTCGCCGCCGAGCTCTCCGCCGCCGGCGTGGTCATGGCCGCGTCGCTGCTGGGTCTGCCGGTCTCGTCGACCCACATCCTCATCGGCGCCGTCCTCGGCGTCGGCATCGTGAACAAGGCCGCCAACTGGAACCTGATGAAGCCCATCGCCACCGCGTGGGTCATCACGCTCCCCGCGGCCGCGGTGGTGTCCGCCGTCGGCGTGCTCATCCTGCGCGCCCTGTTCGGCTGATCCCATCGGTCCATGTCGGGCCCGTCGTTCCCGTTGTCCGGGGACGGCGGGCCCGTCGTCGTACATCGGTAGGATGCGGGCCATGAGCATCTCCATGCACATCGACGAGTACATGGCCCGCCGGGGGATCACGCCGGACGACACCGTCGTCGTCGACGACCCGTGCGCCGTGTTCGATGGTGCGGTGGAGAAGGCGGAGGGGTTGGACGACGAGATTTCGCGCGTCGCCGGGCTCGTCGGCGGCGCCGATGCCGGGTGGCGGGACGAGGGGCTGGCCGTGGCGTCGGAGGAGGCCGACCGGGATCGGCGCGACGACGCCGACGAACGCCTCGCCCGGGCGGTCGACACCGTGCGGGATCTGCTGGGCTGATACGCCGTCGGGGGCCGTGCGCGGGAGGGGATGTCGAGTGAGCTTCGTCACGTATTGAGCCGCATGAACGCCGGTTCCGATGGCGGCGATGGTGGGGGAGTCTGGCGCGTGAGTGGGACAAGGGGAACGTTCCTTTGCTTGTCAAACATGCACGTGGCGGCGCGTAAATCCGTGTGGTTTACGCCGTTGTGCCGCGCCTTTGCGTCGGCCTCGGTGGCGGTGCGGATCTGATCCTGCATCCATGCGTGGGCTGTCGTCACGCAAAAACATGAAGGAACCCTCACGACTCTTGTGGCATATTTGTCGGGCGAACCAACCCCGCGGGCATTCCCATGCCCATGTCCGCGGGGACCCCACGTCTGAACAAGGAGCCCACCGCGTGACCCCCAATCAGAAGCCGGAGCACCGCACCGCCGCCGACGCGTTGTCCATCTTCCGCTCGCGTCCCGCAGCCGACGACACGTCGCGCCGCGTCGAGCCCACGCTGTCCCAGCGGCTCGCCGCAGGCGAAAAGTTCGCCCTCAGCTTCTCCGGGCAGGGGTACCCCTGGCTCGACACCCTCACCACGTGCGTCGCCGCCGGCGTCGACGGCCGCGTCCGCGACCTGGTCGCCCGGGCCGAGCAGCGCCTGGCCCCCATCGCCGACCGTCTCGCCGGACAGCGACCCGACGGCTTCACCCCCTTCGAATGGGCGGAGAAGGCCAACGCTGCACAGGTCGCCGAATCCAACCCCGCCGCCTCGGCCGACGCCCTCGACGCCGACGCGCCCGCGAAGAAGACCCCCGTCGCCGTCGCCGGCCTGCCGGACCTGAACGACCCGGCGATCTCCGTGCCGGGCATCCTCCTCGCGCAGCTCGCCGTCCTCGACCTGCTGTCCGCCCAGGGCGTCGACGTGGCCGCCAACGTCGCGGCCATCGGACACTCGCAGGGCGTCCTCGGCGTCGACGCCGTCACCGCCCCGGACCGCGCCGCCGACATCGTCGCGCTCGCCGAGATCATCGGCGTCGCCGTCGCCCGCCGGGGCCGCATCACCGGCATGACCGCCCGCACCGCAGCAGACGCCGCCAACGGCGCCGGCACCGCGCACCCGATGATGGTCGTCTCCGGCGTCCGCCCGGATCTGGTCACACCGCACCTGGCGGGCCGCGCCGAAGTGGGCCTGCGCAACGGACGCACGATGTGCATCGTCGTCGGCACGCCCGCCGACCTGCGCGCCACCGAAGCCAACCTCGAGCGCGCAGCCGAGCAAGACGCCGCCGAACTGGCCGCCAAGCGCCGCGGCGGCGCGCCGTTCGCCCCGGCGTGCTCCCCGCTGCGGGTCGGCGCCGGCTTCCACCATTCCGACATGGCCGCCGGCGTCGAGGAGGCCGTCGAGATGGCCGCCGTCGCCGGAATCGACGAGTCCTTCGCCCGCCCGATCGCCGAGCACGTCATGGTCGGCGTCATCGACTGGCCGGCTCAGGTGGCCTCCGCCGTCGACGCCGGCGCCGACTGGATCCTCGAGGTCGGCCCGGGCACCGGCGTCGCCCCGCTGACCCGCGCGCTCGTCGCCGGCACCGGCGTCGGCGTGGTCACCGTCGCCGTCGACGAGGGCCAGGCCGAGTTGTTCGAGCCCGGCAGCGCCCCGGCCGCCCCGACGTCCTGGGATGTCCACGCCCCGCGCCTGGTCACCCGCGACGGCCGCGCCCGCGTCGAGACGAAGTTCACCGACGCCACCGGTCGCTCGCCGATCCTGCTGGGCGGCATGACGCCGACCACCGTCGACCCGGCGATCGTCGCAGCCGCGGCCAACGCCGGGTTCTGGGCCGAGCTGGCCGGCGGCGGTCAGGTCACCCCGGAGATCTTCCACGACAACGTCGCCCGGCTGCACGAGCTTCTCGACGACGGCGCCTCGGCGCAGTTCAACACCATGTTCCTCGACCCGTACCTGTGGGGCATGCACATCGGGTCGCGTCGCTTGGTGCAGCGTGCCGTGGCCGCGGGCCGTCCGATCGACGGCGTGACCGTGTCCGCGGGCATTCCCGAGGTCGACGAGGCGGTGTCGCTGGTTCGCGAGCTGCGCGCCGGCGGCATCCCGCACGTGTCGTTCAAGCCGGGCACCGTCGCGCAGATCAAGTCGGTCCTGGCCATCGCCGACGCCCTGGCCGCCGATGCCGAGCTGTCGGATGTGTCGGTCATCATCCAGGTCGAGGGCGGTCGCGCCGGCGGCCACCACTCGTGGGAGGAGCTCGACGATCTGCTGATCGCGACGTACGCCGACATCCGCGCCCGCGACAACGCGGTGCTGGCGGTCGGCGGCGGCATCGGTCGTCCGGAGCAGGCCGCCGAGTACCTGCTGGGCCGCTGGTCGCAGCGCCACGGGTACCCGGCGATGCCGGTCGACGCGATCATCATCGGCACCGCGGCGATGGCGGCGAAGGAGTCCACGGCGTCGGCGGGGGTGAAGAAGCTGCTGGTCGACACCCGGGGCACGGATGCCTGGGTGCCCGCCGGCGGTGCCGCGGAGGGCATGGCCTCGGGTCGGTCGCAGCTGGGCGCGGACATCCACGAGATCGACAACGCCGCCGCCCGCGCGGGCCGGTTGCTCGACGAGGTCGCCAACGACGCCGATGCGGTGGCCGCCCGCCGCGACGAGATCATCGCCGCGATCGATCGCACGGCGAAGCCGTACTTCGGCGACGTCGCCGAGATGACCTACCGCGAGGTCCTGGACCGTTACCTGGAGTTGGCGGCGCCGGACGGCGAGTTTCTCGATCCGTCGTGGGGCGTGCGTTTCGATGTGATCCTCGACCGTTTCGAGGCTCGTCTGGCCACCGTCGATTCCGGTGAGTTCGATTCGGTGCGCTCCGGCGCATCGGTGGGGCCGGACGCGGTGTCCGGTGCCGACTCCGTGGCGCTGCTGGCCGGGGCGTATGACCTCGAGGTTCGTCTGCATCCGGCCGATGCCGCGCATTTCGTGTCGGAGGCGTGCCGCACGCCGGGCAAGCCGGTGAATTTCGTGCCGGTCATCGATGCGGAGGTGCGCCGCTGGTGGCGTTCGGATTCGTTGTGGCAGGCCCACGACGAGCGTTACGACGCCGACGGCGTGTGCATCATCCCGGGTACCGCGGCCGTTGCGGGCATCACCGCGGCCGATGTTCCGGTGGCGGAGATCCTCGGTTCCTTCGAGGACGCCGCCGCCGAGGAGCTGGCCGCGTCGGCCTCGACCCCGGCCGCGGAGGAGGAGATCTCCCCGGTCGCGCGGGTTCTGGCGAGCCCGATCATCCATTGGGCGGGTCGTCAGCAGGCGAACCCGGCGCTGCAGCTTGGCGCGCGTGCGTCGTGGTTGCTTGACGACGGCTCGTCGTCGGCCTCGCAGCCGGACACCGGCGCCACCCTGGTGGCCGACGGCGACGGCGCCGCCGTATTGATCGTCGGTCTGGAGGGTTCCGGCGGCGACCATGAGCTGACCCTGCGTTTCGACGTGTCCGGCCCGGTCGGCACCGCCCCGGTCATTTCCGTCGATGACGCCGCCGCGTCGATGCGATCGCTCACGGCCATCGCCGCCGGCGGGGTGCTGCCGGAGGTCGTCGACGGCGTCGCCGAGTGGGAGTCGGTCTGGACCACCGCCGCCGCGGCCGACCATGGCGCGGTGACCGGCGCCGATTCCCGCACCGCCCCGGATGCCCTGGTGGGTCATGCGTGGCCGGCGATCTTCGCCGCCGTCGCCGACGCCACCACCGAGTCGGGCGTCCCGGTGGTCGAGGGCATGTTGGCCCTGGTCCACCTCGAGCATCACATTCGCCTGTTCGCCGACGCCGACGTCGACGGCTCGGGTCTGCCGGCCGACGGCACCCGCCTGACCATCACCGCCCACGCCGACGATGTCGCCGACACGGAGATGGGCCGCGTCGTCGTGGTCCGCGCCGAGATCAGCGACGCCTCCGCCACAGCCGGCGAGTCCAAGCTCGTGGCCACCCTGTCGGAGCGTTTCGCCATCCGCGGCCGCAACGGCGACACCCCGGCGCAGGTCAACACCGTGCCGCTGCCGACCGTCGTCGACACCCCGCGCAGCCACCGCGCCACGGTCACCGTCACCGCGCCGCGGACGCTGGTGCCGTTCGCCACCGTTTCCGGCGACCGCAACCCGATCCACGTCGACGACCGCGCCGCGATGCTCGCGGGTCTGCCGGGCGTCATCGTCCACGGCATGTGGCTGTCCGCCGCCGCCGAGCACGCCGCCATCGCGGGCTGCCCGGCGGGTCTCGGCGACCGCGTCACCGAGTTCACCTCCACCATGTTGGCTCCGGTCCTGCCCGGCCAGGAGGTCACGTTCACCGTCGAGCGCCGCGGCCTCGACGACCGCCCCGGCAACGGCGAGGTCCGCGAGGTCATGGCCACCGTCGACGGGGAGCCCGTGCTGTCGGCCACGGCCGTCATCGCCGCGCCGACGACCTTCTACGCCTTCCCCGGCCAGGGCATCCAGTCCAAGGGCATGGGCCTGGCGGCCCGCGCCAACTCGGCCGCCGCCCGCGCCGTGTGGGACGAGGCCGACGCCGTCACCCGCGACAAGCTCGGCTTCTCCGTGCTGGCGATCGTCCGCGACAACCCGACCGAGGTCACCGTCGACGGCCGTCGCTTCCACCACCCGGAGGGCGTGCTCAACCTGACGCAGTTCACGCAGGTCGCCATGGCGACGCTGGGCCTGGCCCAGGCCGCCGAGCTGCGCGAAGCCGGTGTCCTCGACGAAAACGCCTACTTCGCCGGCCACTCCGTCGGCGAGTACAACGCGCTGGCCGCCTTCGCCGGCGTGCTCGACGCCGCAGCCGTCCTCGAGGTCGTCTACCGTCGCGGCCTGACCATGCATGCTCTGGTCCCGCGCGACGCCGACGGCCGCTCCAACTACGGGCTGGCCGCCCTGCGCCCCGACAAGTGCGGCGTGGCGGAGTCGCAGGTCGAGGAATTCGTGGCGGATGTCGCAAAGCAGTCCGGGGAATTCCTCGAGGTCGTCAACCACAACCTGGCCGGCAAGCAGTACGCCGTCGCCGGCACCGTCGCCGGGCTCGAGGCTCTGCGGGCCGCCGCCGACGAGGCCGCCCCGGACGGCAAGGCCTACGTGCGCATCCCCGGCATCGACGTGCCGTTCCACTCGTCCGTCCTGCGTGATGGCGTCGACGAGTTCCGCGGCCACCTCGACCGCCTGCTGCCGGCCGAAGTCGACCCGGAGGTGCTCACCGGCCGCTACATTCCGAACCTCACCGCCACCCGGTTCGCGCTGACCGAGCAGTTCGTCCGCGAGATGAACGCCGTCGCGCAGTCGCCGATCCTCGACGACGTCCTCGCCGATTTCGACGCCGCCGCCGCGAACCCGGGCCGACTGGCCCGCACCCTGCTCGTCGAGCTGCTGGCCTGGCAGTTCTGCTCGCCGGTGCGCTGGATCGAGACGCAGGACCTGGTCCTCGGCGACCTGGGCGTCTCCCGCATCATCGAAGTCGGCGTGGGCACCGCCCCGACCATCGCCAACCTCGCCGCCCGCACCGCCGCCCTGCCGCGCCACGCGGACCGCGACGTCACGGTGTGGAACGTCGAACGCGACGCCGACCTGGTCTTCGCACGCGACGAGGTCCGCCCCGACGCCGACGACGCAGACGACGCCGACGATGCCGCCGAGTCCTCTGCGTCCGATGCCGAGGCGGTCGAGGAAACGCACGTGCCGGCCGAACCGCTGGCCACGCCCGCCGCCGCCACCGCCGACGCCGCCCCGGCACCGGCGCCCGTGGCGACGTCCGCCGAGCGTCCCGCCGACCTCACCGTCACCCCGGCCGACGCCGTCGAACTGCTCATCGCCCTGTGGACCAAGGTCCGCCTCGACCAGATCGGGGCCGCCGACTCCATCGAGACGCTCGTCGACGGCGTGAGCTCCCGCCGCAACCAGCTGCTGTTGGACCTGGGCACCGAATTCGGACTGGGCGCCATCGACGGCGCCGCCGACGCCGACATGCCCTCCCTGAAGGACAAGGTTGGCGGCATGGTCCGCGGCTGGACCCCGTGGGGCCCGGTGCTCGGCGAGGCCCTGGCCGACGGTTTGCGCCGCGTCACCGGTCCCGCCGGCGCCCGCGCCAACCACGTCGCCGACCGCGTCCGCGACACCTGGCAGCTCGGCGACGGCTGGGTCGAGGCCGCCGTCGCCGAGGTCGTCCTCGGTTCCCGCGAGGGCGCGTCGCTGCGCGGCGGCGAACTGGGCCACCTCGCCCCGAACCCGCCGTCGTCGACCGCGGAACTCGACCAGCTCATCGACGCCGCGGTGCAGGCCGTCGGCGCCAAGCACGGCGTCACCGTGACCATGCCGGCCACCGGCGGCGGCGCGGGCGGGGTCGTCGATTCCGCTGCGCTGGGCGCCTTCGCCGAGCAGGTCACCGGTTCCGGCGGCGTGCTGGCCGTGGCCGCGCGCACCATCCTGGAGCAGCTGGGCCACGAGGTCACCGGCGCCGTCGACTTCGACGCCGACGACGCCGACGACAAGCTGCTGGACTTGGTCACCGCCGAGCTCGGCGCCGACTGGCCGCGCCTGGTCACCCCGTCCTTCGACGCCGACCGCGCCGTGCTCATCGACGACCGCTGGGCCACCTCCCGCGAGGACCTGGCCCGCATGTGGGCCGCCGCCTCCGACGAGGACCTGGCCGCCGCGACCCCGGCGACGATTTCGGCCTCCGCCGCACCGCAGGCGACGTTCTGGGCCGATCGCGCCACCGCCGCGGGCCGCACCGAACTGGCCGCCGCCTACGCGCAGCTGTCGGAGACCGCCACGTCGCCGGGGGAGGGCGCCTGCGCCTCCGACGTCGCCGTGGTCACCGGCGGCTCGCCGGGCTCCATCGCGGCGGCCGTCATCGGACGACTGCTTTCCGACGGTGCCACTGTGGTCGCCACCACGTCGTCGTTGAACCCGACCCGCCTGGCGTTCTACAAGGAGCTCTACCGAACCAACGCCATCGACGGTGCGGCCCTGTGGGTCATCCCGGCGAACCTGACCAGCTACCAGGACCTCGACGCGGTCGTCGACTGGGTCGGCGGCGAGCAGACCGCCACCGTCGGCGGCGGCACCGTGGTCACCAAGCCGGCCATGTCGCCGACCCTGCTGTTCCCGTTCGCCGCCCCGCGCGTCATGGGATCGCTGGCCGACGCCGGCCCGGCCGCCGAAATGCAGATGCGCCTGCTGCTGTGGTCCGTCGAGCGTCTCGTCGCCGGCCTGTCGCAGATCGGCGCCGACACCGACGTCGCCCACCGCCTGCACGTGGTCCTGCCGGGCTCGCCCAACCGCGGCCGCTTCGGCGGCGACGGCGCCTACGGCGAATCGAAGGCCGCCCTCGACGCCGTGGTCACCCGCTGGCACGCCGAAGAGGTCTGGGGTTCGCGCACCTCGCTGGTCCACGCCCACATCGGCTGGGTCCGCGGCACCGGCCTGATGGGCGGCAACGACCCGCTGGTCGACGCCGTCGAAGCCAAGGGCGTGCGCACCTACGCCACCGAGGAAATGGCCGAACTCCTCCTCGAGCAGGCCACCCCGGACGCCCGCGCCGCCGCGGCCGACAAGCCCATCACCGTCGACCTGACCGGCGGACTCGGCGACGTCGACCTCAACATGTCCAAGCTGGCCGAAGAGGCCCTGGCCGCTTCCGCCGACGAGGACGACGGCGTCGAGGCGGCCGTCGCAAAGCCCCGAAGCATCCGGGCCCTGCCGCGCCCGCGCACCCCGCTCGGCCGCACCGCCCCGGACTTCACCGGAATCACCGCCGCCCCCGAGGACATGGTCGTCATCGTCGGCGCCGGCGAACTCGGCCCCTACGGCTCGTCGCGCACCCGCTTCGAAGCCGAAATCGGCGACATCTCCGGCGCCGGCATCGTCGAACTGGCCTGGACCATGGGCCTGATCAGCTACGACGGCGGCTGGATCGACGCCGACGGCCAGCCCATCGACGAAGAGGACATCGTCGAACGCCAC
Organism: Corynebacterium sp. HMSC11E11; assembly: GCF_001807025.1. Classification (NCBI taxonomy): domain Bacteria; kingdom Bacillati; phylum Actinomycetota; class Actinomycetes; order Mycobacteriales; family Corynebacteriaceae; genus Corynebacterium; species Corynebacterium sp. HMSC11E11. Next base: position 33,587 of record NZ_KV787169.1, read on the forward strand.
CGCGACGAAGTCACCGCCCGCATCGGCGTCCGCCGCTACGGCGACGACGGCGACCTGGTCGACAACACCATGACCGAGCTGACCACCGTCTACCTGGACCGCGACCTGTCTTTCCCGGTCCGCGACAAGGCGGCGGCGATCACCTTCGTCGAATCCGACCCGGACAACACCACCGCCCGCCCCGACGGCGACTCCGGCGAGTGGATCGTCACCCGACTGGCCGGCACCGCCGTCCAGGTGCCGCGCCGCATGGCCATGTCCCGCTACGTCGGCGGCCAGATCCCCGAGGGCTTCGATCCCGCCGTCTACGGCATTCCCGCCGAAATGTGCGAAAACCTCGACCGCGTCTCCCTGTGGAACCTCGTCTGCACCGTCGACGCGTTCCTGTCCTCCGGTTTCACCCCGGCGGAGCTGCTCGGCGCGGTCCACCCCGGCCTGGTGTCCTCCACCCAGGGCACCGGCATCGGCGCGATGGAATCCCTGCGCAGCCTGTACATCGACGGCATCCTCGGCCTGCCGCGCGCCAGCGACGTCCTGCAGGAGGCCCTGCCCAACGTCATCGCCGCGCACGTCATGCAGTCCTACGTCGGCGGCTACGGCCAGATGGTCCACCCCGTCGCCGCCTGCGCCACCGCCGCGGTGTCCGTCGAGGAGGGCCTGGACAAGATCCAGCTGGGCAAGGCCGACTTCGTCGTCGCCGGCGGTTTCGACGACCTGTCCACCGAGGGCATCACCGGCTTCGGCGACATGAACGCCACCGCCGACTCCGCCGCGATGGACGCCAAGGGCATCGACCGCCGCTTCTTCTCGCGGCCCAACGACCGTCGCCGCGGCGGGTTCGTCGAGTCGCAGGGCGGCGGCACCGTGCTGCTGGCCCGCGGTTCGGTCGCCCGTGACCTGGGTCTGCCGGTGCTCGGCGTGGTCGCTTTCGCCGAGTCCTTCGCCGACGGCGCCCACACGTCGATCCCGGCGCCGGGCCTGGGTGCGCTGGGCGCGGCGCGCGGCGGCACGAGCTCCCGTCTGGCGCGGGCACTGGCCAAGCACGGCGTGTCCACGGACGAGGTGTCCATCCTGTCCAAGCACGACACGTCGACCAACGCCAACGACCCGAACGAGTCGGAGCTGCACGAGCGCATCGCCGATGCGATGGGCCGCGACGAGTCGAACCCGCTGTTCGTCATTTCGCAGAAGTCGCTGACCGGCCACGCCAAGGGCGGCGCGGCGGCGTTCCAGATGATCGGCCTGACCCAGGTGCTGCGCTCCGGCGTGCTGCCGGCGAACCGGTCCCTGGATTGCGTCGATCCGGAGTTGGCCAAGCACGGCCGTCTGGTGTGGCCGACCAAGCCGATCGAGATGGGCGGCGCGCTGCCGATGAAGGCCGGTTTCGTCACTTCGCTGGGCTTCGGTCACGTCTCGGCGCTGGTCGCGATCGTCCACCCGGAGGCGTTCCATGCGGCCGTCGCCGCGGAGAACGGTGCCGAGGCCGCCGACGAGTGGCGTACCACCGCCGATGAGCGCGAGGCCGCCGGCCAGCGTCGCATCGACGAGGCGATCTACGGCGGCGAGGCTCTCTATGAGCGTCCCGAGGGTCGTCGCCTCGGCGATGGTGGTGCGTACGGCGACACCGCCGCTCTGGAGAAGGCGGTCATCCTGAACCCGGACGCGCGTCTGGTGGACGGAGTGCTTTCCGACGAGCCGGCCTCGTAGCGCTCACCCCGACGGCGCCGACGAGTGTGCGTGACAGACGCCGTGACGCACACTCGTCGGTGGGGTGGGGGCTGCACATTTGACGAGTGCGCGCGACAGGCGCTGTGACGCACATTCGTCGGTGGGTGGGCTGCACACTCGCCGGGTGGTGGGGGGCGGGACGGCCGAGGCTGTGGATGGATGGGCGTCGCAAAGCAAAACCATCCACAGCCCCACGTCCCGAACCAAGCGGAACCAGCCGCACCCGGCGACACTCCGCCCTGTGCGATACGAAGACTCGAACCTGCCCATCGGGCCGCTCAGCCGCGGCGAACTGCTCGCCCGACACGGCATCCACACCACCGAACTCGCCGCCAACTACGTGCAACTGCGCGACGGCCGCCACGTCCGCGCCGACCACGCACGCGACATGAACACCCTCATCGACCACGCGGCCGCCCGCTACCCCGACGGCGTCATCGGCCTGTGGGGCGCCGCCCACGCCCACGGCCACAAATGGCTGCCGTGGGACGCGCTGCCCGCGGTGTTCGTCGAACCGACGCGCCGCACGCCCATCGACGCAATCAGCCTCGACCAGCACCTTCGCACCCCGCACCCCGACCCCCGCGCCATGCCCATGTTCGCGATGGCCCGCACCATCCTGCCCGCCGACGCGATCACCGACATCGGCGGCATCCGCTACACCACGCCGCTGCGCACGGCATTCGACCTGTCCAGAATCCACCTGCTGCCCGAGGCCGTCGCCGCCGTCGACGGGCTGTGCGCCGCAGTTCCGGGACTCATCGACGACATTCGCCGGGCGGCGCAGATCCGCGACCGATCCATGCGCGGCATCGGCCGATTCCGCGAGGTGGCGGCCCTGGCGAGCCCGCTGTCCGAAAGCCCCTGGGAATCGCGGACGAACGTGCTCATGCACGCCATCGGCCTCGAGGGGATGGTGCAGCAGCATTCGGTGATCGTCGTCATCGACGGGATGGAAATCGAGGTGCGCATGGACTTCGCGAATGTGCTGGCCCGCACCGGCGTCGAATACCTGGGAAAACACCACGAGTACGAGCACAACCGTCGGTGGGACCAGCTGCGGACCGCCGCGCTGGCCAAACTCGACTGGCGGCTGATCACGCTCAACGCCCGCGCGGTGACGACTCGATGGCGCCAGACCGCCCAAGCCCTGAAGCGGACGATGGCCGAGCGCATGGAACTCGGCCGGCGACTGGGCTGGTGATGCGCGAAGGGCGTGCCGGTGCGGTGCGGCGGGGCTGCAGATTTGACGAGTGTGCGCAAGAGACGCTGTGGTGCACATTCGTCGGCCGGGCGGGGGCTGCACATTTGACGAGTGTGCGCGAGAGACCCTGTGGCGCACATTCGTCGGCGCGGGGGAGGCGTCGCGGGCGGCCGGTATCGTGGACGCATGGAATCAGGGCGAACATCCGGGCAGACGCCGTCGGAGCGGGGACCGGAGCGGGAGCGGGGACCGGAGTCGGAGCAGGGGGCGGAGTCGGTCGGCGGCAACGCCCCGCTCCCCGCCACACTCAACGACGACGGCGCCCGGATATCCCACGCCGCCCTCGCGGCGTCAATCCTGGGTACGGGCATCGACATGGTGCACGTGCCGTCGTTCGCGGAGGACCTCGCCCGCCCCGGCTCGGTGTTCGTGTCGTCGGTGTTCACGGTGGGGGAACGCACCGCCGCGAATCGCCGGGGCCTGTCGGGCGACGCCCTGGCTCGGCATCTCGCGGGCCGCTGGGCGGTGAAGGAGGCCGTGATCAAGGCCTGGTCTCAGGCGATTTATGGCGCGCCGCCGGTGATCCCGCGCGATGAGCTCGATTGGCGCGAGATCGAGGTCGTCGCCGACGCGTGGGGCCGGGTCGCGGTAACGCTGCACGGGCGGGTGCGCGATGCGGTGGTTGATTGCTTTGCGACGCCCACCTCTTCGGTACAGGAGCGTGCCGACGGGGCCTCCGGCGTCGACTTCCACGTCAGCATCAGCCACGACGGCGATCACGCCATCGCCATTGCGATTCTGGCGAGGTGACGGCGATCGCCGCGATGCCGGTACATTGAGGGCGTGGTGAAACCGGGGCACGTTTATCCGATGGCGGACATCGTCGAGGCGCTGCTGCACGCGTCGACGCCGGGCGACGAGCCCAGGGACGTTGATTCGGTGGACGCCGATTCACGGGGCGCGGTCGGCGGGGTGCGGGAGTTTTGCCTTTACGGCCCTCCGTCCGACGGAGGCCTTCGCGCGGACGGCACCTACCTCATCGACGGGTGCCCCGAGGTCGGCGACGACGACCGGGAACTCCTTCCCGAGGCGGCCACCGCTGAGGGCCTTGAATTCCTCTCCATGGGGGAGCACCTCGACGACGTCGTGCACAATCTGCGGCAGCAGGGAGCTCCCACGGATGTGGCGACGTGCGTCGAAGCGATCAACCACTATCTGGAGCACGACGATTTCCTCGTCGTCGATGGTGTCGATGGCGGCGATGGCCCATCCGGCGTGAAGGCGCTGTCCGACATCGTCGCCGACCGCGATCTCCTGCGGAAGAACCAGGTGGAATCGGTCTCGCGGGTGCTCGGGTTGTCGCTGCGCAAGCTGCTCGGGAAGGAGACGGCCGATGCGTTGCTCGCTCTCCACGGCCACCAGCTGTCGACCGCGGTGAGCATTGACGTCGCCGCCTGGAACCAGTGGAGCCGGAGCCCATTTGCGGGACGGGTGACCGATGGGGCGACTCATCGGCTGTTCGCGTGGGGTCACGACGGCGATGCGTGGGCGGTGCGCGCCGACGACCCGGCGACGCCCGTCGTGTACTTCGGCGCAGACGGGGAGGACGCCGCCGGGGAGATGGTCGATCTCGGCGTCGACGTGGCGACCTTCCTCCGCATCGCCGATGTGTGGCGGGCGCTGGAATCGAAGCGGTTCGAACTCGGACCGGACCCGGCCGCGCACCCCATCCTCGCCGAGCTCCGCAAAAAGGTGTCGCCGCTGGTGCCCGCGCCGGCGGACTCGTGGCCGTGGCCCTACGAGTAGGCGCACGTGGCGGCGGCGGGCCGTCGTAAAGCATGCCGCCCGCCTAAAGCACGCTGCCCGACGCGGCCCACCCGAAAACGGCCTAGCCGCCCGCCTTCTCGGCGACGGTCATGAGGTAGGAGATGAGCATGCGCTTGACCTCCTGCACCGTCAGTTCGTAGTGCAGCTCGCGCATGCCGGCGTCGCCCGGACGGTCGACGGAATAGTTGAGCAGCGAATACGTCGTGTGGATGAGCAGGCCCGAAATGAAGCCGCGCACGTCGGCGTCGGACCCCGGGGCGAGGGGCCGCAGCACCTCCGAAATGCCGTCGAGCAGTTCCTGTTCGGTGTGCGCCGCCGTCGCCCGCGTCGCCGGCGTCGACTGCACCGCCAACCACACCGAACGCCGCGACGGGTCGTTGCGCCACAGGTCGGCGATGTGGTCGATGAACTCCGACAGGAAGTCCGGCCATTCGAGGGCGGGCACCCGCTCGGCGAAGCGGTTGATCTCGGCGACGACGCCGGCGGCGTCCTGGCGGTCGAGCTCGCAGATCATGACGTACTTGTTGGCGAAGAACTGGTACAGCGTGCCGATGGGCACCGACGCCCGTTTGGCGACCTCGTCGAAGGTGAAGGATTCGAATCCGACGTCGACGAGCACGTCGCGCGCCGCCGACAGGATGCGGGCGTAGCGTTCGCGGCTGCGTTGCTGGGCGGGGCGTCGCCGGGGGCGGAGGATTTCGGGGCCGTGCTCCGGATCCGCCGCGTCAAGGCGTGACGACGCCTCATCGGCTTTCGACCCGCCCCGCCCGGTGCGGCCGCTCTGCCCGGCCCGCCCGGCCGACTCCGTTTTCGGCTCAGTCACCGGCGTTGAGGTCGCGCAGGACGCGGCCGACGTGACCCTTCGCGCGGACGTTGTACCAGGCGTTTTCCACGGTGCCGTCCGCCCCGACCAGGACGGTCGAGCGGATGACGCCCTGGACGATCTTGCCGTAGTTCTTCTTCTCGCCGAACGCGCCCCAGGCGGCCAGCGTCTCCTTCGTCGGGTCCGACAGGAGGGTGAAGTTCAGGCCGTGGTCGTCGCGGAACTTGGCCAGCTTCTCCGGCTTGTCGGGGGAGATGCCCACGACGTCGATGCCGGCGTCGTTGAACTGGGCGGATTCGTCGCGGAAGTCGCAGGCCTGGGTGGTGCAGCCCGGGGTGTTGGCCCGCGGGTAGAAGTACACGAGGACGCGCTTGCCGCGGTAGTCCGACAGGGACACCTCCCGTCCGTCGTCCGCCGTGAGCGTGAAGTCGGGGGCGGCGTCTCCGGGTTCGAGCCGGATGTTCTTCGGTGCGGTGGTGTCGTTGTCGGCCATGGGGCCCATGGTAGCGGGATTAATGGGTGTTGGGCGCCCAAAGATGCTTTCGAGTGTTACCCTTTTGCATCAGTCGACCGTTCACCGATCAAGGGGAGTCCACGTGGCCCGCAGCATTGACGACATCCAGCGCGACATCGAGCGCAACCGCACCCAGCTCGCCAAGACGCTGGACGAGCTTGCCGTGCGCACCAATCCGAAGAACGTCGCGGAGGACGCGAAGTCCCGTGCCGTGGACGGCCTGCAGGAGCCGAAGGTTCAGGCCGTGCTCGGCGCCGTCGCCGTGGTGATCGTCGGCGCGATCGCCCTGTCGGTGACCCGCAGCCGCCGTCGTTCGGCGGAGATCGAGCGCATTCGCGAGATGATCGAGGCCGCCGCCCGTTAGTTCCCCACGCGGCCCGTTTCGGCCGCACCGGACACCCCGTGGACCCCGTCCCCGGGGTTCTTTTCGTGCCGGGGTTTTGCGCGCCGGACTTCTTCGCGCCGAGTGGCGGATTCTAGGAGTCGTTGCAACACCAGCG
>NZ_KV787170.1:0-17989 GCF_001807025.1 Corynebacterium sp. HMSC11E11
CGCCGGGGAATCGATTCCCCGGCGGCGCTTTTTCAGGCTGGCCACACGGAGGCCGGCGGACTTGCGCTTAGAAGCCCATGCCGCCCATCTCGTCGCCGCCCGGCATGGCCGGCGCAGCCGGCTCCGGCTTGTCGGCGACAACGGCCTCGGTGGTCAGGAACAGAGCCGCGATGGACGCCGCGTTCTGCAGCGCCGAGCGGGTGACCTTCACCGGGTCGTTGATGCCGGCGGCCATGAGGTCGACGTACTCGCCCGTGGCCGCGTTGAGGCCCTCGCCCTTCGGCAGACCCGACACCTTCTCGGACACGACGCCCGCCTCCAGGCCGGCGTTCAGGGCGATCTGCTTCAGCGGGGCGGCCAGGGCGGCGCGGACGATGCGCACACCGGTGGCCTCGTCGCCGGACAGGCCCAGCTCGTCGTCGAGCACGTGGGCGACCTGCAGCAGCGCGGAGCCGCCGCCGGCGACGATGCCCTCCTCGACCGCGGCCTTGGCGTTGCGGACGGCGTCCTCGATGCGGTGCTTGCGCTCCTTGAGCTCCACCTCGGTGGCGGCGCCGGCCTTGATGACGGCGACGCCGCCGGCCAGCTTCGCCAGACGCTCCTGCAGCTTCTCGCGGTCGTAGTCGGAGTCGGAGTTCTCCAGCTCGGCGCGGATCTGGTTGACGCGGCCCTCGATGGAGGACTGGGCGCCGGCGCCCTCGACGATGGTGGTCTCGTCCTTGGTGACGACGACCTTGCGGGCGCGGCCCAGCAGCGGCAGGTCGGCGGTCTCCAGCGACAGGCCGACCTCCTCGGAGATGACCTGGCCGTCGGTGAGGATGGCCATGTCCTGCAGCATCGCCTTGCGGCGGTCGCCGAAGCCCGGGGCCTTGACGGCGACCGACTTGAAGGTGCCGCGGATCTTGTTGACCACGAGGGTGGACAGGGCCTCGCCCTCGACGTCCTCGGCGATGATCAGCAGCGGCTTGCCGGTCTGCATGACCTTCTCCAGCAGCGGCAGCAGGTCCTTGATGTTGGAGATCTTGGCGGAGACCAGGAGGATGTACGGGTCCTCCAGGACGGCCTCCTGGCGCTCCAGGTCGGTGGCCATGTAGCCCGAGATGTAGCCCTTGTCGAAGCGCATGCCCTCGGTCAGCTCGAGGTCCAGGCCGAAGGTGTTGGCCTCCTCGACGGTGATGACGCCTTCCTTGCCGACCTTGTCCATGGCGGTGGCGATGAGCTCGCCGATGGCCGGGTCACCGGCGGAGATGCCGGCGGTGGCGGCGATCTGGTCCTTGGTCTCGATGTCCTTGGCGGTGGCCAGGAGCTCGGCGGTGACGGCCTCGACGGCCTTCTCGATGCCGCGCTTGATGCCCATCGGGTTGGAGCCGGCGGCGACGTTGCGCAGGCCCTCGGAGACGAGCGACTGGGCCAGGACGGTGGCGGTGGTGGTGCCGTCGCCCGCGACGTCGTCGGTCTTCTTGGCGACCTCCTTGACCAGCTCGGCGCCGATCTTCTCGTAGGGGTCCTCGAGCTCGATCTCACGGGCGATGGACACGCCGTCGTTGGTGATGAGCGGGGCGCCCCACTTGCGCTCCAGGACGACGTTGCGGCCCTTGGGGCCGAGCGTCACCTTGACGGCGTCGGCCAGGGTATTGAGGCCCTTTTCGAGGCCGCGGCGGGCCTCTTCGTCGAATGCAATGATCTTGGCCATGAGGCTGCGATCCTCCGTTTGGTGGTCGACGACACTTTGACGGTGCTGGCCCGGCGCCCGCGACGGCATGCGGTCGCGGGAAGTGTCACCCGCGACCTCGACCGGCCCAGCTGTTTCATTTCACGTTGTTGGCACTTGCTCAACGCGAGTGCTAATCCCCGTTTCTAGCACTCGCCCCCTGCGAGTGCAAGATGTGGACACCGTGGCCGATCGGGCCGACGCGCCTATGCTGGCGCCCATGAGCGATACCGCGCAGCAGAACCCGAACGCCCCGTCCCCGGACCTCGTTTCCGCGATCCGCGCGAAGGTCGAGGCGGATTCGGAGACCATCAAGAAGGAATTGACGGAGCTCGTCGCGTTTCCGTCGGTGCACGGCGAGGAGGACACGAAGCAGGCGTGCCGCGATGCCGCCGCCCATGTGGTGGAGCTGTTCGCCGATGTCGGCGTGGATCTGGATTCGCATGTGACGGTCGACGGTTCCATCGCACTGACCGGTCACATCCCGGCTCCGGAGGGCCGTCCGACGGTTCTCCTCTATTCCCACTACGACGTGCAGCCGGCGGGCGACGTGTCGGAGTGGACGGCGGATCCGTGGACCCTCGACGAGCGGGACGGCCGTTGGTACGGCCGTGGCACGGCGGATTGCAAGGGCAACGTGGTCATGCATCTTGCGGCGTTGCGCGCGTTGCGGGCGCTGCGGGAGCTTGACGACGACCCGGCGTCGGCGGTGGAGCTGCCGGGGATCCGGGTCGTGGTCGAAGGCTCGGAGGAGCGGGGTTCGGCCGGTCTGGAGGATCTGACGCGCACGCGGCCGGAGCTGTTCGCCGCCGACGTCATCCTCATCGCCGACGTGGGCAACGTGGCGGTGGGTCGCCCGACGCTGGTGACCACGTTGCGCGGCACCGCCGACGTCGACGTGACGCTGGAGACGCTGGCGGGCCCGGTGCACTCCGGCATGTTCGGCGGTGCCGCCCCGGATGCACTGGCGGCGATGATGCGCCTGCTCGATTCCCTGCGCGACGACACCGGGGCGACCCGCATCGACGGCCTCGACTGCGATCAGACGTGGGAGGGCCTGGGCTACGACGCCGACACCTTCCGCGACGACGCCGGGGTGCTCGACGGCGTCGATCTCATCTCCGACGGCTCGGACGCCTCGGTGGCGGATCTGACCTGGGCGCGCCCGGCGCTCATCGTCACCGGCATCGACTGCCCGCCGGCCACCAACGCCGTCAACGCCATCCCCTCGAAGGTCACCGCGCACCTCAATCTCCGCGTGCCCCCGGGCATGGACCCGCAGGAGGCGCAGGACAAGCTCGTCGCCCATCTCGAATCCCACGTGCCGTGGAACGCACGCATCGACATCCGGCGGGACGTCCTCGCGTCGTCGTTCAGCGCCGACGTCGAAGGCGACGTCGTCAAGCACGTCGAAGCCTGCCTGGCCGCGTCCTACGGCCGCGAAACGGAACGCATGGGAGAAGGCGCGTCGATCCCGCTGTGCGCGACCCTGCTGGACGCCGTGCCCGACGCCGACATCGTCCTGTACGGAGTCGAGGAGCCGCAGTGCCGCATCCACTCCTCCGACGAATCCGTCGACCCGCGGGAGATCCGCGACATCGCCGTCGCCGAAGCCCTCATCCTGGCCACCATCGGCCGCTGAGTCCGCAGAGGCCACGCTCCGGACGGCCCACCCGCACACGCCCGCGACCTGCGCCACACCCCGTTACGGGTGGAGCCCGGGTGTGATGTGGGGCACCTCCATTTGACGAGATTTGTTGCGGCCCACCCCCGAGGTGTTCTACGGTTGCCGACATGCAGAAGAACATTCGAATTACGCGAGTAGCGAAGGCTACGAGCCCCGGTGGAGGCATGGACTGACCCCTCCACACGGGGTCTCTGGCCGCTACACACCCACGCATCCATGGGTCGGTCCACCACCAAACTCTTCTTCTCAAGATTTTTCGAAGGACCGCACAGAATGTTCACCGCCCGCACCCACAAGAACACCTCGACGACGATGACGTATAGCGGGAAGCGCCCCTCCGCCCGGCCGGAGACGACCACCCGCACCTTCACCGAGGATCCCTTCCGCGCCCGCTTCGGCCACCGCCTGCCCCGGGGCCTGCGGCAGGAAGCGCGGGGCATGGACTGGCGCACGTTCATGACCACCTACTCGCCGACCGGCGGTTCGCTGGCCATCCGCGAATTCACCTCCGTCAAGGGCCTGGCGGGACGCTCCACCTACCGGGCGTCCATCACCACCGGCCGCGGCACCGACGCCGAGCGCACCGACATCCGCGAGGTCACCGCGATGGGGCCCGTCTCCGCGGTGACGAACCTGATGGCCGACGCCGGCTACCGCGTCGAAATCCTCGAGTTCCACCAGTTCGAGATCTTCGAGGCCACCGCGACCTTCCTGTACGCGACGCACAACAACAGCTCCGTCTGGACCATGGGCTTCGGCACCACCCCCGAGGCGTCGACCATGACCGCGATGACGTGCGCGGCCAACCGCCTGCACGGCTAGGTCGCCCCTCCCCGGCCCCCGACTTCCGCATCACCCTCGGCGTTCGCCGAGGGTGATGTTCGTTGCGGACACGTACACCTTTTCAGCATTATTGGAGGCGTGACCGTCCTCCTGTGCCTCCTCATCGCCACCGCGACGCTGGCACCGTGGACGATTCGCCGACTGGGCCGGCGCGGATTTCCGCTGCTGGCCCTCCCCCTCGCGGCGGGGGCCGCGTGGACCGGTTCCCACCTGATGCGCCATGCACTCGCCGAAACCGGCTCCGGACACCCCGTCCTCGTCGAGCGTTTCGAGTGGATGCCCGCAGTCCACCTGGACATCGTGCTCCGGCTGGGCCCGTTGGAATCGCTGTTCGGCACCCTGGTGCTGACCGTTGGCGTTCTCGTCCTGGTGTACTGCGGCGGATATTTCCACGACCCGCCACCCGGCAAGCGCCGCCGCCTCGGCTCCTTCGCCACCCAAATGGTGCTGTTCGCCGCCGCCATGTACGGCCTCGTCGTCTCCGACAACATGCTGCTCATGTACGTGTTCTGGGAGATCACGTCCGTGCTGTCGTTCCTGCTGGTCGGCTACTACGCCGAGCGCGCCTCGTCGCGGCGCTCCGCCGGCCAGGCGCTGCTGGTGACCACGCTGGGCGGCCTGGTGATGCTCGTCGGCATCATCCTCATGGGTCACACCACCGGGTACTGGGAATTCTCCGCCCTCACCGCCCCCGACGCACTGTCCTGGGCAGAGCTCCACGACCCCGCCATCGCCACGGCCGTGGTGCTGCTGGTCCTCGGCGCGCTGACCAAATCGGCGATCGCCCCCTTCCACTTCTGGCTGCCCGGCGCGATGGCGGCCCCGACGCCGGTGTCGGCGTTCCTGCATTCCGCGGCGATGGTGAAGGCCGGCGTCTTCCTCGTCGCCCGCCTGTCGCCGACGTTCGGCGCGACCACCACGTGGCACCTGGCGATCATCCCGCTGGGCCTGGTCACCATGGTCATGGCCGGGTGGATGGCGTTGCGGCAGAAGGACCTCAAGCTGGTCCTGGCCTACGGCACCGTGTCGCAGCTGGGCTTCATCATCACCGTGACGTCCATCGGCACCCGCGCGGCGATGCTCGCGGCCCTGGCGCTGACGCTGGGCCACGCGATGTTCAAGGCGACGCTGTTCATGATCGTCGGCGCCATCGACCACACCACCGGCACGCGCGACGTGCGGCAGCTGTCGGGCCTGGGCGCGCGCCGTCCGCAGATGTTCATCCTCGCGGGACTGGCCGCCGCCTCGATGGCGGGCGTGCCCCCGCTGTTCGGTTTCGTGGCCAAGGAGGCCGCCCTCGACGCGGTGCTCCAGGCCGAGCCGCTGCGCGGCATGCCCGGCGTGTTCACGGCCATCGGCCTGGTCGTCGGTTCGATCCTCACCGTCGCCTACTCGCTGTATCTGATGCACGCGGCGTTCGCCACGAAGCCGTCGACGCACGCGTCGGGTGGCGGCACCTCGCAGGCGGTGGCGGACATGCAGCGGCCGAGCCCGCTGATGCTCGCCCCGGCGTGGCTGCTGGCCATCGCCGGCGTGGTCACCGGCTTGCTGCCCCGGATCTACGACGCGGCGATCCGCCCCTACCTTTCCGAGGCCTTCCCGAAGGCCCCCGATGATTCCCACCTGGCGCTGTGGCACGGATTCAACGTGCCGCTGATGCTCACGGCGGCGATCCTCCTGACCGGTCTGATCATGCACTGGCAGCGCAAGCTCATCCGCGAGCTGCAGTTCGAGAAGCCGGCGCTGGGCGACGCCGACGTCGCCTACGACTGGATCCTCGACATGGCCCGCCGCCTGTCGCTGCGCGTCACCGCGTTCACGCAGCGCGGTTCGCTGCCGCTGACAGAGGCGACCATTTTGGGCGTCTTCATCCTCCTGCCGATCTCCGCGCTCGTCCTGGGCGGGCGCGACGACCTGCGCATGGAGCTGTGGGACACCGCCCCGCAGGGTGCGGCGGCGCTGCTGATCATCATCGCGGCGCTGGCGTCGACGCGGATGCGCAACCGTCTGTCCGGCGTGATCATGGTGGGCGTGACGGGCTACGGGCTGGCGCTGGTCTTCGCCCTGTACGGTGCGCCGGACCTGGCGCTGACGCAGCTGCTGGTGGAGACCATCACCATGGTGGTGTTCGTCCTTGTGCTGCGCACGCTGCCGCCGAAGACGTCGGATCAGCCGACCGGCCTGGAGCGCTCCCGCGCGTGGTTGGCCGTCGCCGTCGGCTCCACCGCCGCGATCATCGGCGCGTTCGCCATCGCCGCCCGCTCCAAGGCCCCGGTGTCCGACCCGATTCCGCGCATCGCCCTCGAGGAGGGCCACGGCGCCAACGCCGTCAACGTCCTGCTCGTCGACATCCGCGCGTGGGACACCTTCGGCGAGATTTCGGTGCTGGTCATCGTGGCGGTGGGCATCGCCTCGCTGGTGTTCCGCACGCACACGGTGCATAACCTGCCGCGCGTCACCACGCGCCGCACGCGTCGCGAGCGCAACCCTCGTTGGCTGTCGACCTCCGGGTCGCAGGTCGACGCCGGTCGTCGCCCGCTGATGGTCGAGGTGTCCACTCGCTTCCTGTTCCCGTCGATGATGGCGCTGTCGCTGTACCTGTTTTTCGCGGGCCACAACGCACCCGGCGGCGGTTTCGCCGGCGGACTAGTGGCCTCGCTGGCCATCACCCTGCGTTACCTGGCCGGCGGCAGGTGGGAGCTGGCCGAGACGATCCCGTGGTCGACGGACAAGATCCTGGGCTCCGGCCTCGCCGCAGCGGCACTGGCGGTGTTCTGGCCGATGCTCATCGGCTGGCCGCCGTTGTCGAGCCTCGTCGTCGACCTGGAGCTGCCGCTGATCGGGGACATGCACCTTGTGTCGCCGCTGCTCTTCGACCTCGGCGTCTACCTCATCGTCATCGGCACCGTGACGTACATCCTGCGCAGCCTCGGCGGCCGCATCGACGTCGAGACCGACCGCCGCGCCGAACGCGCCCGCTCGAGGCGCGTGACGCTGACCAAGCTGGGGCGCACGCGCCAGTTCCGCTACAAGTCCGGGAAGGAGGCCGCGAAGTGATCATCAATTTCGTGCTGCTGGCGACGGTGGCCGTGCTCATCGCGACCGGCGTGTACCTGTTCCTGGACCGCGCCATGACGAAGATGCTCATGGGCGCCCTGTTGATGGGCAACGGCATCAATCTGCTCATCCTCATCAGCGGCGGCGGCCCCGGTTCCCCACCGATCTGGGGCCGCGAGTCGATCCCCCACTCGGAGACCGCCGATCCTCTGCCGCAGGCGTTCATCCTCACGGCGATCGTCATCACGATGGGCCTGTCGGCGTTCCTGTTGGCGCTGGCCTACCGCCAGCACCGCTACCGCGTCGGCGATCACGTCCAGGACGACCGTGAGGACCAGTTCGTCGCGATGCGCCGCCCCGACGACCCGTCCGCGGCTCCCGACCATGACCGGTCGGACGACCCGACGACGGGCCGCCCGACCGAAGCCGGCGACCAGTTCGGCCCGGCCAGCTTCGAGAAGCCCGTGGAGGAGGACGATTCCGGTGACGACTGAGCAACTGATCCTCTTCCTCATTCCCATGCCGGTGCTCATTCCGGCGGTCACCGCCGGAGTGGCCCTGCTGTTCTCGCGCCGCCCGCGCCTGCAGCAGCTGCTGAGCATCGCGGCGCTGGTGCTGCTGCTCGTGTTGTCCGTGTGGCTGGTGTACCTGGTGCAGGTCCACGGCATCCGCACCGTCCAGGTGGGCGGCTGGAATTCGCCGATCGGCATCACGCTGGTCGCCGACGGCCTGTCCACGGTCATGATCGCCGTGTCGCAGCTCGTCCTTTTCGCCGTCCATTGGTTCGGCATCGGGCAGGGTATCCGCGACGGCGACGACGACGACCCGATCTCGGTGTTCGTGCCCACGTACATGCTGCTCAACATGGGCGTGTCGATGGCCTTCCTGGCCGGCGACCTGTTCAACATGTACGTCGGTTTCGAGGTGCTGCTGCTGGCGTCGTACGTGCTGCTGACGCTGGGTGCTTCGGCGTCGCGCATCCGCGCGGGCGTGAGCTACGTGATGGTGAACCTGCTGTCGTCGATGGTGTTCCTCATGGCCATCGGCTTCGTCTACGCGTCGGTGGGCACCGTCAACTTCGCGCACGTGTCCATCCGCATGGAGGAGCTGCCGTCGGGCACCCGGACGGCCATCTTCGCCGTGCTGCTCGTGGCGTTCTCGGTCAAGGCGGCGGTGTTCCCGCTGTCGTCGTGGCTGCCGGACTCCTACCCCACCGCCCCGTCGATGGTCACCGCGGTGTTCGCGGGCCTGCTGACGAAGGTCGGCGTGTACGCCATCATCCGTTCCCGTTCGGTCATGTTCCCCGACGGCGCCCTGGATGAGGTGCTCATGTGGGCGGGCTTGGCGACGATGGTGATGGGCATCCTCGGCGCCATGGCCCAGAACGACATCAAACGTTTGCTGTCGTTCACCCTCGTGTCGCACATCGGCTACATGATTTTCGGCATCGCCCTGGGCAACGAGCTCGGCCTGTCCGGCGCCATCTTCTACATGGTCCACCACATTCTGGTGCAGACCGCGCTGTTCCTGGTCGTCGGCCTCATCGAGCGCCAGGCCGGATCGTCGTCGCTGCGGCGACTCGGCAGCCTGGCCAAGGCCTCCCCGCTGCTGGCCATCCTGTACCTGATCCCGGCGCTGAACCTGGGCGGCATCCCGCCGTTCTCCGGGTTCCTGGGCAAGATCATGCTCATCGAGGCCGGCGCCCAGGTGGGCACCCCCACCGCGTGGGTTCTCGTCGGCGGCGCGATCCTGACGTCCCTGCTGACCCTGTACACCATGGTCATCGTGTGGTCGAAGGCCTTCTGGCGCGACCGCTCCGACGCCCCCGAGGGCGACACCGCCCTGGCGCGCGTCTCCCCGCTGCGCGAAGACACCCGCGTGGTGTCCCTGTCCGAGCGCGAGGACGTCGGCCGCATGCCCTTCGGCATGGTCGCCCCGACGGTCTTCCTCGTCGCCGCGTCCGTCGCCGTCACCGTCCTGGCCAGCCCCCTGTCGGTCATCTCCG
Organism: Corynebacterium sp. HMSC11E11; assembly: GCF_001807025.1. Classification (NCBI taxonomy): domain Bacteria; kingdom Bacillati; phylum Actinomycetota; class Actinomycetes; order Mycobacteriales; family Corynebacteriaceae; genus Corynebacterium; species Corynebacterium sp. HMSC11E11. Next base: position 9,304 of record NZ_KV787170.1, read on the forward strand.
ACCGTGCGGCCGCCAACGTCTCGGACGTCGACGGCTACCGCGCCGCCGTCCTCGGAGTCACCGGCTACGACGACCCGAGCGCCCTGCCCGAACCCGGCCGGACCCTCAACCCGACCGGCGCCGACGGCGTACCCGGGAATTCCGCCGAAGAGGAGGAACAGTGACCGTCGACAAGCGAAACACCGACGCACGCACCGACGCCGCCACCCGCAGCCGAAGCGACAAGCGCCGCGAACGGCGACCGTCGTTCATCCTGTTCACGTGGATCGTGATCATGTGGCAGCTGCTCTGGGGCGAAGTCACCTGGGCCAACATCTTCGGCGGCATCGGCGTGGCGCTGCTGATCTCGATCTTCGTGCCCATGCCGCGACTGCCCGTCGGCGACATCCGGGTCGACTGGCCCGCCATGATCACCCTGTTCGCCACGTTCATCGTCGATTTCATCGTCGCGTCGTTCACCGTCGCGTACCTCGCGCTGCGCCGCCAGGACCCGCCCCCGTGCGCCGTCGTGGAAATCCCGATGCGCACCCGCGACGACCTGACCCTCGCGTCGGCCATCGCGCTGATCAACCTGCAGCCCGGCGGTCTGGTCATCGACATCGACAACCGCCGCAAGACGGTCACCATGCACCTGCTCGACGGTTCGTCGACCGGGCGCATCGACAAGACCGTCGCCCAGCTCGCCCGCCTCGAGCGGCAGGTCATCCGGGCCTTCGAAAGCCGGGAGATCGACGACGAGCCCATGGTCGGAAGCCTCGGCCACGATCACGCCGTCATCCAAGGCGCGACGAGGGCCAGCGGGGCAACCGACGCAACCGACGCGACCGGAGCGACCACGGTGGCCGAAGCGACCACGGTGGCCGAAGCGACCGACGCCACCACGGCTCACGGCGTCGCCGACGCCGCCGACTCGCCGGCGCGGAAGGAGGACTGATGGACCCGCAGATCTACACCACCTTGCTGACCGTCACCGCGGGCCTGTACTTCGTGGCGGCGCTGACGGCGCTGGGGCGGCTGCTCGCCGGCCCGAACTCGATGGACCGGCTGGTGTCGCTGGAGTCGATGATCGCGATGACGCAGGGCATGCTCGCCGTGTACATCGCCTGGTCGATGGACACGTCGGTGGCGTACGCGATGCTGGTCATCGCGCTGCTCGGTTTCATTTCGTCGCTGTCGGTGGCGCGGTTCCGCGTGCCCGATCAGCGGCCGAAGGCGACCGCGCGCGGGGGTTCGCGTGATGCGGCGAGGGAAGCCGCCCGCGACGCCGCCCAGCAGGCGGTCCGCGAGGCCGATCTCAAGCACGTCGATGAGAAGGAGGACCATTTCTGATGCTCTTCGTCGACATCCTTTCCATCACCCTCATTCTCGGCGGCGGGTTCTTTTGCCTGGCCACGGCGATTGGGTTGGTGCGGTTCCGCGGCACGATCGATCGCATGCACGCGTCGACGAAGCCGCAGACGCTGGGCCTAACCATGACGATTCTCGGTGCGGTGCTGCACATTTTCGCCAATGGTGGCGGTGGCGTCACGGTCAACGGCGATTTGGGCATGATGGTGCTCATCGTGTTGTTCGCGCTGACGACGTCGCCGATCGTCGGCAACCGGCTGGGGCATGTGGCGCAGAAGGAGGGGCTCATCGACCGGGACGCGTTGTCCCGCGACGATGAGAGCGAGCCGCGGTTCTAGTTTTTGCTTGACGACGGCCCCTCTCCCCCGCCGTCCGCCCTCCACGCCATCGCGGTGTGGAGGGCGGCGCGCTTTCCGCCCACGAATGTGCGCAAATCGGGCCGCAGCGCACACTCGTCAGATCTGCAGCCCCAACAACCCCGACGAATGTGCACAAATCGGGCCGCAGCGCACACTCGTCAGATCTGCAGCCCCAACAACCCCGACGAATGTGCACAAATCGGGCCGCAGCGCACACTCGTCAAATGTGCAGCCCGCCAACCGCGGGGCTACCTACGCCTCCAGGGGCTTGCCCGCAGCCATCTCGCGCACCGCCAGATCCACGGCCGCGACCCACGGGCTGTGGCCGAGTTTCGCCTCGACGGCCAACACGTCCTCTTCCTCGGCAAGCGACGGCAACGCCCCCGCCCGACCAGCCGCCCGCCGCTGCCGCTCGTACCCGGCGCCGCCGCGGATGATGTCGCGCACGCCCTCGAGCTCTTCGGCGCACCCCAGCCTCTCGGCGATGGGCGCCAGGCGCGCGAGCAGGTCCTTCAAGTCGTCCTTCACCCAACGCTCGTTGGTGTCGCGGTCGACGATGATCAGGGCGTCCATGCCGTATCGGCAGGCGCGCCACTTGTTTTCGTCGTTATGCCAGTACTGCAGGGACGGCAGCTGGGCCCCGTGGTCGAGCATGTCGTCGTAAAGCACGACCAAGCAGTGGGTCAGGGCGACGATGGAGGCGAGCTCGCGCATGTTGGAGACGGCGTCGGCGACGCGGACCTCGATGGTGCCGTACTTCGAGGCGGGCCGGATGTCGATGTGCATGGAGCCGGTGTGGTTGATGACGCCGGATTTCCACTGATCGGCCATGTACGACTGCCAGGAGTCCCAGTCGCGGATGTCCGGCGGCAGGCCGGCGGTGGGCAGCTGGCGGTACAGGAGGGTGCGGTTGGAGGCGTAGCCGGTGTCTTCGCCGTTCCAGCCGGGCGACGACGCCGACAGGGCGAGCATGTGGGGCAGGTTGACCAGGAGGGCGTTGATGATGGGCCAGACGCGGTCGGCGGAGCGGACGCCGACGTGGACGTGGATGCCCCAGATGATCATTTGGCGGCCCCACCATTGGGTGCGGTTGATGATCTCGGAGTAGGACGTCTTTTCGCTGACGCGTTGTCCGGTGCCGCGGGAGAAGGGGTGGGAGCCGGAGGACCAGACGTCGACGCCGAGTTCGTCGGCGGCGGCGCGGACCATGTCGAGTTGTTCGCCGAGGTCGCGCATGGCGTCGTCGACGGTGTCGCAGACGTCGGTGACGAGTTCGACGGTGTTGGCGAGGAATTCGCGTTGGATGCGGTGGTCGGGGTGGTCGCGGGTGATGATGTCGAGCGCTTCGGCGGCGCAGGGCACCAGTTCGCGGGTGTCGCAGTCGACGAAGGCGACCTCCCACTCGACGCCGAGCGTGTGGCGGGGTGAGCCGGCGAATTCTTCGATCATTCGCTCATTTCACCACAGGTGGTGGCGGGTGGCGGGACATGGCCCCGGTTGGGCGGGTTTCGCACTCGCCGTCGCGTGCTTTACGACGACGCCGACGTGGTGGTCGACGTGGCGCTGGTCGACGAGGTGGTCGGCTCGGTCCAGTCGACGCTCTTGCCGCAGGCCAGGACGGTGTCGTCGGAGTCGGCGAGGACGACGGTGGAGAAGGAGTCGACGTCGGTTTCGACGGGGGTGCCCCAGACCTTGGCGGCGCCGTCTTCGGCGTGGATTTCGCCGATGACGCCGAGGCCTTCGTCGGTGTCCTCGCCGACGCCGGGGCAGCCGGAGGAGCCGCGGGCGATGACGCGGTAGGTGCCGTCGTCGAGGGCGGTGAAGGCGATGTCCTCGTCGGACAGGCCGAGCCAGCCGTCGGCGGACATGACCTTGACGTGGCCGAGGATGTGGGAGCGGCCGTCGTCGGTCATGCGGACGAAGTTGTAGGAGCCTTCGCGTTCGTCGAGTTCGGGGGCGTCGGGGTCGACGCTGACGGCGGCGGTGCTGGTGGTGGCGTCCGTCTGGTCCCCGCCGTCGCCGTTGCCGTCGGAGCCGCATGCCGCCAGGGCCAGCGCGGAGGCGGCCAGTGCGACGAGGGCGGGGACGGTGCGGTTGGTGCGGGGGTTCATGGCGTGGCGGTCTCCATCCTGGGTTCGCGGCGGGCGTGATCAGACTACTCGCCCCCGGGTCCGATCGCGGTGTCGGGCCCGGGGGCGGGTGGAGGGGTGACCGGGGTCAGCGGTTCGCGTCGGCGGCGGTGACGACGACGATGCCGCCGGGGGCGTTGGCGAGGCGATCGTCGCGGGGTGCGACGTCCCAGCCGTTGGCGTGGGCGATGTCTTCGGCGGCGGCCTTTTCGGCGTCGTCGTCGGGGGTGTAGTGGACGGTGGTGCGTGCCCACACGCCGACTTCGCCTTCGGCGGCGTTGCCGGTTTCGCCGCGGCCCCAGCCTTCGCGGGTGAGGTCGTCGGAGACGCGGGCGGCGAGGCCCGGTTCCTCGGAGTTGTTGAGGACGGTGATGTGGAAGTCGCCGCGGTTGATGTCGGAGTGCTCGCCGTCGGCGCCCTCGTCGGCGTCCTCGTCGGCCCCGGGGGCGGGGGCTGCGGCGTCGGGGCGGCCGTCGGCGCCGGCACCGGCGTCGGGGTTCATGCCGGGTCGCTGGCCGGCGGGGGCTTCGGCGACGGTGCCGGTGTCGTCGCCGGTGCCGTCGTTTCCGGCGCGGTCGTTGCTCCATGCGTAGAGGCCCCAGCCCATGAGGCAGACGCCGATGAAGATGCAGATCATGGCCAGGCCGCGCAGGGGCATGCCGCCGCCGGTGTCGGTGGGGCGTTCGTCGTCGCGGAAGTCGTCGTCGTAGTCGTCGTACTCGCGATCGTCGCGGTAGTCGTCGTAGTCGGCGGCGTCGGCGGCGGGGGCTTCCCGGTAGTCGTCGTCCCAGTCGTCGGGGCTGCGGTGACGGCCGGGGCGGGGGAAGTTGCTCTGGTCATGTACGTCGGTCACGTGTCCATGGTAACGACCACAAGCCCTAACTGTTAAGTAAAGGTTGAGGCAGCTGTGGCGGATGGGATTACTGATCGCCCCCTTTCCTCCCCCGAGTTCGCGCCACGCCCCCGCGAGCGAGCTTTACGACGAACCGTCGCGAAGCCTCTGCAGCCTGTGCACCGTGACGGGGTCGGCCGCCTCCGCCTCGGGGGTGTCCAGCAGCAGGTTGAGGCGCTGGTGATAGCGCACGGCGCTCATGCCGAACTCGGTGCGGATGGCCTCCTCGCGCCGGCCTGCCTGGCGGGGCCCGCGCCGCACGATGGTCGACCAGCGCCGTTCGAAGGCCAGGGCGCGGTGGAGGAAGTCCTCGGCGGCGCTACCGCTCTCTGCTCCCCCGCTCCCGGCTTCCCCGGTTGCCGAGTCGTCGGTACCCGCGTGGTCGTCGCCCGCGTCGGCGGTGCCCGCGTCAGTGATGTTTCCGTCCTCCCCGTCCATCCCTCCACTAAAGCACGCGGCGCGGCAACTCGGCCCGCACCTCGGCGCACGCGCCACGGGGACGGGCGTCATCGCCGTCGGCCCCGGCGGTAGGCTTTCCCCATGACCATCCTGCCCATCGTCGTTTGCGGCGATCCCGTCCTGCACAACCCGACCCGCCCCGTCGACGGCGACGTGTCGGACCTGTCGGAGCTGATCGCCGACATGTACGAGACCATGGACGCCGCCAACGGCGTCGGGTTGGCGGCGAACCAGGTGGGCCGCGACCTGCGTCTTTTCGTGTACGACTGCCCGGATGAGTCGGGCGAGTTCCAGCGCGGCTGCGTGATCAACCCCGTGCTGGAGACCTCGGAGATCCCGAAGAGCATGCCGGAGGACGACGGCTCCGACGACGAGGGCTGCCTGTCCGTGCCCGGCCTGAGCTTTCCGACGGCCCGCGCCGAACACGCCACCGTCACCGGACTGGATGAGCACGGCGAACCCGTCACGGTCGTCGGCACCGGCCTGTTGGCGCGCTGCCTGCAGCACGAGGTCGGCCACCTCGACGGCTTCCTCTACACCGACGTGCTGACCGGCCGGTGGAAGCGCCGCGCGAAGAAGGAGATCAAGCGCGCAGGATGGACCGAAGGCGGCATCACGTGGACGCCGGGAGTCGACGAGGACCCGTTCGGCCACGACGAGCCGAATTCGCTGGACAAGGGCCGGGCCGACGACGCATGAGCCTCCCCGAGTACCCCGACACCCCCGGCCTGCCGGCATCGCGGTGGGGCGCCGGCGACATCGAGGTGGGTCGCCGCGTCATCGTGCGCCGCGAGTTGACCCCGGAGGAGGCCGCCGCCTCGGGGAAGAAGGTCACCGACGTCATCGGCCGCGTCGAATCGGTGGACCCCTTGGTGGTGCGGCCGACGTCGAAAAGCAGTGGCAGCCCGGACGGGACGCCGGCCGAACCCGTCGACTTCACGGACCACAAGGTGCTGGTGGTCAAGGCGCTGCCCGACCTCGTCGTGCGCAACTCCGACATCCGCGCGGTGGAGACCGCCACCGCGAAGGCGTTTCCCGGCATCGAGCACCGGTGGGCGGGCCAATGGCTGCTGCGCGCCGGCGATGGCATCACCGAGCGGTCGAACTCCGCGCTGCCGATCGGGCCGGCCGCGGGCACGTCGCCGGTGCCGCTCGACGACATCCGCGACTTCTACGCCCGTCATGGCCTGCCGGTGCGCATCGCCGTGCCCGACCGGATCTGCCGGCCGGCCGAGCAGCTCGTCTCCGGCGAGGGGTGGGAGATCGGGCCGGAGATCATCGTCATGACGCGCTCGGCCGACGACCTGCCCGAGCCGGTCACGCCGGAGTCGCTGCCCGGCATCCGCGCCGAGGTCCTCGACCAGCCGGACGAGCAGTGGCTGGCGTTGTACCACTTCCGGGGCAGGGCGCTGCCGCGGCGCGCGTTGCAGCTGCTTCGCGACGACATCGACGGACGGATGTCCTTCGGCCGCCTGGTGCTCGACGACGGCGACGGCGGGGCGCGGACGGTGGCCATCACCCGCGGCACGCTCACCGAGTCCGGCGACGGCCGGCGCTGGCTCGGGTTTTCCGCGGTGGAGGTCGCCCCCGATCTGCGGCGCCGCGGCCTGGGCACGTTGATGGGCCTGCACATGATGCATTGGGGTGCGGCCAACGGCGCCGACGAGTGTTACCTGCAGGTCGTGTCGGGCAACGAGGCCGGCATCGCCCTGTACCGGAGCCTGGGGTTCGGCGAGCATCATCGCCACCGGTACGCGGTGTGGAACGGCTGAGCGCGGAACGGCTGAGCGCGTCCGCGCCGAAGTGGCCCGGTGCCGGGAACATTCGGGGCGGTCGCCGCATCTCATCTGCGACGGTCCATGAGTTCCGTCCCTTCGGGGGCGGTTCGTGGAATAATTCTCCTCCAGAAAGGGAGGTGCCATGCTCGACGACACCCAGCTCGATTTGAACCTGGCCGAATCCGCGCCCATGCACCTCGATTCGGATTTCTTCGACGGGATGCTCGATTACGCGTTCAGCGCCGATGCCCATGACGTCGACGATTCCATCGTTCCCGTCGATGCTGCGGCCGATGCTCCGGGCGACGAGGATCTCGATTCCATTGCCCTGGCCGACGACGCCGCGGATCCGCTTGACGACGCCGACGTGGATCCCGCCGCGCTTCCGGCGTCGCGCGGCGGGGACGGTGACGACGTCTACGGCGCCATCGATGATTTGCCCGGCGACCTCGACGGCTCCCCCGCAGGTGACGGCGGTGATCTCGGCGACGGCGCCGACCTCGACGGCATCGGCGATATCGACGGCCTTGATGTGGGTGCGTCGGACGGCGGGGACGTTGATCCGTTGCCGGGTGTCGGCGACGCCGATTCCGGATTGGAGTGGTGAGTCGGAATGAGCCGTGATCGCGATGTGGAGCTGGACCTGGTTGCCCGTGCCCGGGAGGGGGATTCCGGGGCGTTTCGGGAGCTGGTGTCGCCGCATCGCGATCATTTGTGGGCCGTCTGCCTGTCGATCACGTCGCATCGTCAGGATGCCGAGGATGCGCTGCAGGATGCTCTCATCGCGGGGTGGCGCAATCTCGATCGGTTCGAGGGGAATTCGCGTTTTTCCACGTGGATGCACCGCATCACGGCCAATGCCGCGTTGATGCTCGTGCGCAAGCGTCGCGACACTCCCGACGCCGATGCCGGCGATGACGAGGTCGATCGGGCGCCGGGGGTGTCCGAGCGCGTGACCACGGTCGAGGTGGTCCGGGCCGCGTTGGCGACGTTGCCGCCGGAGTTCCGGGAGGCCGTCGTGCTGCGCGAGTACGCCGACTTCACTTACCAGGACATCGCCGATCATCAGGGGGTTGCGGTGGCGACGGTGAAGACCCGCCTGAATCGCGGTCGCTCGAAGTTGAAGGCGGCGTTGGCGGAGGCGGGCGTCGGCTGAGAGAAGCTGACGCCGACCCCGTGGTTTAGCGATGCGGCGGACCGGTCGCGTCGCCGGACCAGAGCACGCTGCGCTTGCGGGTTAGAGCCCGCTACGCCTGAGCTACATCAAATCGCGGCTACATCAAATCGCGCTTGGTGAGGAAGTCCCGCGCCTCCTGCTCGGTGTCGAAATGCCCGGACTGGTACACGTACTCGCCGGGGTTGTCGACGTAGAAGAAATACGAGAACGAATCGGTCACGTACAGGTAGATGGCCTTCTCATCGTCTTCCACCAGCGTCTCCAGCTCGGAGGTGGACATGCCGGCGGCGTTGCGCACCGCCTCGACGATCTCCATGCCCGGTGCAATGTTGGCGATGGTCAGGCCATCGCGGCTGTTGACCCAGGAACCGTAACCGCACAGGTAGCCCGGCACATTCTCCGCGCCCACGCCCAACCGGATGGAAGACTCGGTGGCGCTGCACTGGTTCAGCCCGTCGCCCAAGCCGTCCGGCAGGTGATCGAGAACCGCGAGGGTGCCGGTCTCGTAGTCCGACCGATCCGGCATGGGATCCGGCCACGGCGGG
>NZ_KV787170.1:18009-44345 GCF_001807025.1 Corynebacterium sp. HMSC11E11
GTACGACTTGTCGGAGCTGCCGCTGGCCGACGTGGTGGTTTCCCCACCGTTGCCGCCACCGCCGTCGCCGCCGTCGCCGCCGGACAACAGCGCCCACGCGCCACCACCGACGATGAGCAGCGCCACGACCGCGCCGATGGCGATGAGCGGCGTCTTCGAGCCACCCGACCCGCCGGACTTCGAACCCGACGAACTGGGCACCGCCCCGAACTGCTGCATCTGCCGCGTCTGCTGGTGCTGCTGAGGCTGCGGCTGCTGGGGCGGCCGGCCGTAGGGGTTCGGCGGACCGGCCTGCTGCTGCGGCGCCGTGTACGGCTGCTGCGGCATCTGCGGCTGCTGCCCCTGCCACTGCTGCGCCTGCCGCGGCTGCTGCTGGGCATCGGCCTGCGCCGACGGAGTCGGCGCCACCGGAGCCACCGCCATCGGGCCCGCACCCGCGGCGACCGCGCCCGGCGCGACCCACGTGGTCACGCCCGCAGCGACGTCGTCGGCACGGCGCGTCGGCCCCATGAGCGCACCGCGGCTGACGACGGTCTTCGGGTCGTCGAGCGTGGCCACCTGGCACAGTTCACCGAGACGGTCCTGGATGTACGGGATTCGCGCGGAACCGCCGGTCAGGTACAGCGGCGTCGACGGATCCGGGCGCAGGCCCGCGTCGAGCAGCGTGGCGCGGGTGACGTCCAGCGCGCGGTCGACGTCGGGCTTGATCAACTCCTCGAACTCGCCGCGAGTGAGCATCAGCGTCGTCTCACGACCCTGCGCGGCGACGGTGATGGTCGCACGCGGCGCCTCCGACAAAACCTCCTTGGCCGTCTTGATCGCCCGGTCCAGCACCAGCGACGGGCCCGTCGCACCCGAACGAAGGGCGCGCAGCAGCTCGGTGTCGTTCTCCTCGAGCTCGGCCTCCACCCACGACCGGATGCGTGCATCAAGGGTGCGACCGCCCAGCGAATTGTCGCCGCGGGCGGCGATGACCTGCAACGAACCATCGGCCGTCGGCGTCAGCACCGCCACGTCCAAGGTGCCGCCGCCGAGGTCGAACACGGCGACCTTCTGCCCCGGCTGCAACGGCCGCTTGAAGGAGTACCAATACGTCGCCGCCCGCGGCTCCGACACCAGCGACATGCGGCGACGCTCGATACCCGCGCGCTCCGCGCCCTCGATGAGCCGCATCAACTCGGCCTGCCCCCAGCCCTCGGGGTGGGTCAGCACGACGTCATCCGGCATGGAACCACCGGAGAAACGGCGGGCCCGGTCGAGAACCGAACCGATGACCGCACCGATGACCTCCGACACCGGCGTGTTCGTGCCGGCCAGCAGCACGCTGTCCGACCCCACGGCACGCTTGGGCTCCGGAAGGAACGCGTCGGGCCGCGACTCCGCCTGGTTCATCGCGACGTGGCCGACCATGAGGCCCTGGCCATCGGCGAAAACGGCCGACGGCAACAGGTTGCCGTTGTGCGACAACGCCAACGCCTCCGCGGGCGGCCCATCCTTGCCCGCCCCCGCCGGACGATGCGCGGCGGCCGTGTTGGACGTTCCGAAGTCGATGGCCAAGCGCCAACCCGACATGGTCCCGTTCCTTTCGTCTACCTCAACGATTCGATCAGCTTAACAGCGTTGACACCATCGTGATCAGTCGAACGCGAGAGTCTTCCTCCGCCGCAGATCGTCCCAGAAGGCCCATCCGCTGCAACTCGTCGTACATCTCCCGGGCCCTCTGACGCACCTGCGAGGGATCGGCCGCAGCCGGCAAACCCACCCTCTCGGCGGGGTTCGACCCGGTCAAGGCGTCGTAAAGCAAAGGCATGAGCACCGAATCCGGCGACGTCGCCGCCAACCCCCGGTACGCGGTGAAGAGCATCACCGGCGCCATCGCCGGCTGATTGACCAACACACCGTGGATGTGCCGCACATGGGCCGACAGCTCATGGGAATAGCCGAGCAACTCCAGCTGGTGCAGCAGGCGGGCGGCGCGGCCCAACGCCGCATACCGCAGCAGGCCACCCTCGAGGACGCGGCGCAGGCGAGCGACGCCGGACCGGTCCTCCAACCATTCGTTGAGCGCCACCGCACCCTGCGCCGCCACACCCGCGCCCCGCACGACGCCGTACTCGCCCAGCAAATCGAGGGCCCGGTCCCGCAACCCCGCGTCGATGCGCTGCGGGGCCTCGGCCTCGAGCTCCTCGACGAGATCCTCCGAATCCAGGCGCCCGAGCTGCGCGACGGCGCGCGCCACCGGCTCAGTCACCCGGCCCGTCGCCGCCGACTCCGCCATCAGGCCCGACACCGGCACGACCTCGCCCATCAACGACCCCAGCCGACCGCGCAGCACACCGCAGTACCGCTCGGCGTGCTCGATCGGGTCGCGGCGGCCGAACGCGCCCTCGCCGAAGGAATCCGCGCGGGCCAGCACGCCGATGGTGTTGAGCGGGGTGAAACCCAGCTTGCCGATGAACTCCCGCTCATCCATGCGTGGCGACGAGTCGAACAGGAACACCGCCGCATCGGCGTCGACCGACGCATCACGCGTCTGGGCGTAGCCGTCGATGAGCGCCCGCTCGGTGGCGTCGCGGTTTTCCACGGTCAGCGTGGCGATGCCCGGGGTGTCGATGATGGTCATCCGCTCCACCGCCGCCGACGGCAGGAACCGCTCGACGAAGGCGACCTCCGGCACGGGACGGCAGACGTCGACGAGCACCCCGTCATCGAGGATGCCCCGGCTGCGCACGCCGTCGTTGCCCACGACCTCCGCCCGCGACGGGGCACCGTAGCGGAAGACGGTGACGGCGTTGGTCGTCTCCAGCGTGCCCGTCGCCGCGACGTTTTCGCCGATCAGCGCGTTGACCAGGGTGGACTTGCCCGCCTTGAGCCTGCCGACGATGAGCACCCGAGGCGGCGAAAACAGGATCCGGCCCAGACGGTTGGCGTGGTCGGGCAGATCGCCGCCGCCGGAGGCCAGCGCATGGAGCGCCTGGTCGATCTCGTGCGTCACCGGATCCATCGACGGCTGCTGCATCTGCCCGGTGTGCATGTTCCCCATGTTCATCAGCGCCCCACTCCCCGCAGCGTTCCGGCGGAGGTGGCGAGATCCGCGCGGACCTTGGCGACGATTTCCTTGTTCCGGTTGAGTCTGGCCAGCGTCTGCCGCCGCTCTTCCTCCGAGGCGCGGGCGGTGGCGCGGGCGTCTTCGATGCGGCGTTTGAGTTCGTCGCCCTCGCGACGCAGGCGCGAGCGGTAGCGCAGCACGATTTCGGTGCGCACGGTGGTCACCAGGGTGTCGATGTTGCGGTTGACGCTCATGCGCAGCGCCGCCACGGTCTCGCGCGTCCAGGTGACCAGGTGCTGCTTGCCGTTGCGCATCGCCCGGTAGGCCATGTTCACGCCGAGCCATCCGCCGCCGATGACCGCCGCGGGCAGGGCGATGGTGGCCAGGCCCATCGCCGCCAGCGCGCCGCCGCCGGCCGAGGCGATGGCGGGGCCGGAGATGATGCCCAGGGTGAGCATGCTCGGGTCGAGGAGGTTTTCGGTCTTCGACGCGACGGAATGCCGACCGTCGCCTGCGCCGCCGGGGGCGATGCTCAGCAGCGCCGCCCCCGCCATCGCCTCCCATTCGTGGTCGTCGCCGAACAGGGCGTTGGCCTCGCGGCGCAGCACCTCCAGCTGCCGGTTGACGGTCGCCTCCGCCGCCGCGGACAGTTCCTCTTCGATGCGGGAGGTGAACACCTGCGGCTTCGACCGCAGCACCTTCATTCCGGAGTTGTTGATGGTGCGGATCCAGTGCTCGCGGATGCGGTCCATCTCGGCGTCGAAGTTGGCCATGATTGATTGCCTTGCGACGGAGATGTTGCGGGACAGGATCTGCTCCCACTCCTGGCCGTGGTCGCGCAGTCGGCGAAGTTCCTCGCGTCGCGCCTCGAGCTCGGGGACGACCTCTTCGGCGCGGTCGACGGCGGCGATGTCGGCGTCGATGGACGCGGCGACGCCTTCGAGCGCGGATTCGGCCATGGACAGCGCCGCCACCTTCGACAGCAACGCGCCCCGGGCCATTTCGGCGGCGATGTGGGCGCGCAGTTCGGCGACGCCGGAGGTTTTTTCCACGCGGGCGCGGCGATCGGGGTCGGCCATCTCCGCGGCGTCGACCGCGCGCAGGCTGGACACTCCGATGACGGGCACGTCGCGGCCCAGGTGCTCGCGGATGAGGCGGCGGTCGTCGTCGACGATGGCCCGCCAGCGGCGCAGGTTCTTGTCGGTTTTCGTCACCGCGACGACGACGGATCCGGCCGCCTGAGCCGCGCGGGCGAGGATGTCCATCTCCGGGGCGGTGATCGGCGTCGTGGCGTCGCACACCATGAGCAGCACGCCGGCGCCGCGGGCGCGTTCGAGCGCGATGTCGATGGCCTCCCGGTCCAGGCCGCCGGCGCCGGGGGTGTCGATGAACAGTGCCCTGGGCACGTGGTCGCCGGCCACGCGGACGGTGACGCCGGTGGGCAGTTCCGGGGTGTCGGGGTCGGAGACCCGGGCGCCGTTCATGGTCGTCCACTCACGCAGCTCCGACAGCGGCGCCCGTTCGACGTAGTCGCCGAAGTTGAGGTCGATGACCTCGGTGTTCTCGTCCGACCGCAGCACCTGCACGGGAACGGAGGTGCACACGTCGACGTCGACGGGCAGCAGGTCGCGGGCGCCGGCGATTGCGTTGATCACGGAGCTTTTGCCGCGTTTGACCTCGCCGACGACCACGACGGTGCCGCGCAGGGTGGTGTCGGCCCACGTGCGGCGAATCGCTTCGGCCGCGTCGGCGTGCCCGTATCTGTCGAGGACCTTCAGCGCCGAGGACACGGTTTTCGCGGCCGATTCGACTTCGCGCCGCAGCGCGGTGCGCGCGTCTGCCTGCGTCGCCGTCATGTGCTTCCTCACGTAGGGGTCGATGGGGTCTGCCGCTCTCGGGGCATTCGTCATCATAGAAGGTGCTCCGGAAAATGATGCCCCGCGAAGATTGGTCGTGGATAATTTCCGGCGACGGGAACATTCCGCGAACCCGCCGCATCTCATCGTCGAACAACGCGGAAGACCACCGCACACGCGACCCGAGAGGATCAGGAAAATGTCCGGAAACGACAACCCCGCCGACCGCAACAACCCCGCCGACAACACGCCGGCCGACGCCATCCCCGAGGACAAGGCCGTGCCGGCCGACGCCGCCGCCCCCGAGTCGGGCCTGGGCATCAGCCTGGACGAGGTGCTGGAGGAGTCCGCCAACGACGCGATGTCGGCGTCGGATTTGGACGGCGACGGCTCGATCGACCAGATCGTGCTGGACCTGGACAAGGACGGCTACGTCGACACCATCGTCACCGACATGGACGGCGACGGCGAGGTCGATTCGATCCAGATCGACACGACCAACGACGCGATCCTGGACACGACGCTGTCCAGCACGGAGGAGGTCGACGCGTTCCTCGACCAGGGCGCCGCCCCCGATGTTCCCCCGGCCGACGCCCCGGCCGACGCCCCGGCCGCCCCGGGCCCGGAGCGCGCGGCGGACGTGGACGCCGTCGACTACGACGTCTACGGCCAGGTGGAGGGCCCGGACATCACGATCGATCTGGACGCGGCGGAGGTCGTCGGGGCGACGGACACCACCGGCGATGGTGAGGTGGACACGCTGTCCCTGGATCTCGACGGCGACGGCATCGTCGACGCGGAGGCGCGGGGTGCCGACGGCGAGAACTTCTCCGAGCTGCACGTGGACACGTCCGCCGATGGCCGCATCGATCACGTGTGGTCGGACACGGATGGCGATGGCGAGATGGACACCCTCGAGATCGACCGCGACAACGACGGCTACTCGGACATCCGGTACACGGACACCGATGGCGACGGCATCGTCGACATCGTGGAGGAGGATCCGAACTTCGGTGGCGCGGACGATCCGGTCGATCCGGGCGCCGACGGCCTGCAGGTGTAGTCCGGCCGGTTTTCGCGCCACGTCGTTGCTTTGCGACGCCCCGGCGTCCCCGCTTCTTCGGCGGGGGCGCCGGTTTTTCGTCGTAAAGCAGGAACTTTCGCGGCGGCAAGCGGGAACTTTCGCGGCGGCCGGCGCATCTCATCCGTGAATGCGCCACAAGGCGACGGCCCAACTTTCAAGGAGCGGAAGAGAAATGTCGGACAACACGGTTTTCACGCAGTTCATCGAGAATCTCCGCGGCGACGACGCCGGCAAGGACGTGCCCGAGCAGTCGACGCCCGGGCAGGCCTGCGGGGAGTCGGGAACCCCCGAGGCTCCCGAAGTCGGCGCCGTGCCCCTGGGGGACATCGACGACATCGTCGATTCGGTGGATCCGGAGATGGTGGTGACGAAGTCGGACCTGAACCGGGACGGTGTGATCGACGAGCTGTCCATCGACCTCGACGGCGATGGCGTCGCCGACGTCACCATCTCCGATTACGACGGCGACGGGGTGGTCAACAGCGTCGATTACGATCTCGACGGCGACGGGGAGGTCGACGCCCGCGCCTACGATTTCGACGGCGACGGCGTGGCGGATTCGATCCTGTACGACACCACCGGCAACGGCGAGTTCGACACCCGCCACCATGATTTCGACGGTGACGGCATCGTCGATTCGATCAGCGTCGACCCCGGCGCCATGTGATCGGCCGGGGCGGGGAGGCTACTTCTCCTTCTTCTCCGTCACCCGCGTGCCGACGGCCCGTTCGTGTCCTCCGCGACCGAGCGGGTCGTTTCCCGCGCTCAGGCCGATCCAGGCCATCATGGCCAGGCTGATCATCCAGCCGAGGCCGGGGATCATGGACGGCAGGATCCACAGGTTGCGGCGAAGTCCGTCGGTGCCGGAGACGGGCAGGCCGTTGGGGCCGCTCATGTGCAGGCCGAAGATGTGTTTGCCGGGCGAGCCCTCGAAGACGGCGTCGCCCATGGCGCGGTAGCCGTAGAAGCCGGCGGGCCCGGCGAAGATGGCTGCGACGGCGCCGTAGGCCCATGCGTCGGGCGGGCCGAATGCGCCGAGCAGCACGAGGATGACGCCGAGCAAGCCCGCATAGACGATGGCGTCGACGAACAGGGCGCCGAACCGTGTGCTCAGCGGCGCGTTGACGGCGTCGGGGTCGTAGCCCAGCGCTTCGGCCGCGGCGACGGTGGCCGGGGTGATGTGGGGGTTGCGGGGCACGCCGAGCAGCGGGTGGTCGGCCGGCACGGGGGTGCGGGCGACGTGGGGCGCGGGGGTCGGCGCCGGGCCCGGTACGGGCGCGGGGACCGACGGAGTCGCGAACGGGTTCGCGTACGGGTTGACGTCGAAGGGGTTCGCGTACGGGTCGGTGGACGGGTTGACCGACGTGGTGGGGTCGCCCTGGTTTCGCTCGTGTTGCATTGCGGTCGTCGTCCTTCCGTCGCGCGCCGGTGTCACCCCGTCCAACGTCGCAGGTGGCGCGATTGTTCCCGGAGCGATCGTCCCGGCGCGCGTCGCCTCGTCCGTGCCGCCGGGTACGGTTGCCGCATGCGTATTTGCGTCTGGAACGTCAATTCGGCCCGCACTCGCCTGGAGCGCATGGTGGGCGTGTTGGAGCGGCATGCCATCGACGTGTTGGCGGTGCAGGAGACGAAGTGCCGGGATGATCAGTTCCCGGCGGCGCGTTTCGAGGAGCTGGGCTACGAGGTCGCCCATCATGGGCTCAACCAGTGGAATGGCGTGGCCATCATTTCGCGCGTCGGCATCGAGGACGTCGAGGTGGGGTTCCCGGGGCAGCCGGGGTTCACGAAGGATCAGGAGCTGGAGCAGCTGGCGGAGGCCCGGCACATTGCGGCGACGTGCGGGGGCGTGCGCGTCCACAGCGTGTACGTGCCCAATGGTCGTGCGGTGGGTGATCCGCATTACGACTACAAGCTTCGGTTTTTGGAGGCCCTGCGCGATGCGGGCCGTGCCGCGCTTGACGACGATCCGGCCCACAAGGCCATGATCGGCGGCGATTTCAACATCGCCCCGCGTGACGAGGACGTGTGGGACATGGCGTTTTTCGACGGCAAGACGCATGTCACGGGCCCGGAGCGGGCGGCGTTCGAGGCGCTGCAGGAGGCGGGTTTCCGTGACGTGACGCGCCCGCACACCGAGGGCGAGTGGACGTATTGGGATTACCAGCAGCTGCGGTTCCAGAAGCGCCAGGGCATGCGCATCGATTTCCAGTTGGCGTCGCCGGCGTTGGCCGACACCGTCACCGGCGCGTTCATCGACCGTGAGGAGCGCAAGGGCAAGGGCGCGTCGGATCACGCTCCGGTCGTCGTCGACTACGACGTGTAGCCGACTACGCGGTGTAGAACTCGGCGAAGATCGCCTCGCCGGCGGAAGTCACGGCCAGTTCGCGGGATCCGGGGACGCTTTCGACGAATCGTTTGGAGATCAGTCCCTGCAGCAGCATCGCGCCGAGGGCACCGGCGAGGTGTTTGTCGCCGTGGCTCCAGTCGTCGCACATGAACGACCGCTTTCGGCCTGCGGGCAGGCCGGTGAGTCCCGCGCCGAGCCGGGCGAAGCATTTTTCGGCGTTGGGGCCGACGTCGACGACATCGCCGTCGACGACGATGGCGCGCTTGTCGACGAGTCCGCGGGTGAGTTTCACGCCGACTTCTCCGGCGAGGTGGTCGTAGCAGGACCGCGCGTGCGCCAGCCCCGAGTCGGCGTCGAGGGCGGGGTATTCGGGGGCGAGTCCGGCAGCGCCGAGCAGCGATGCCACCACCTCGCCGACGCGGGGGTCGGCGAGGCGGTAGGTGGCGGTGCGGCCGCTGCGGGTAACGCCGACGATGCCGGCGTCGCGGAGTCGTTTGAGGTGGTTGGACAGCGTCGATTCCCCGACGCCGAGTTGTTCGGCCATGATCCGCACGCGGGATTCGCCCTCTTCCAACAGCAGGCGGAGGATCATCAGCCGCACCGGCGAGGAGCATTCCGCCGCGATCGACGCGGCGAAGGCCAGGCCGTCGTCTTCGGTCTTCATGGCGGCTCCTTCTCCTCTTTCCTTCGTCCTCCTCGCCCCGCAGGGTCTGCGACGGGCGTTTGGGTTCCCCTCCCCCGCATCGGGGGACGGTCGCGTCCTTTTCACCTGGAACGGTAGACGCGCACCGTTTCGTCATGCAACCTTGCTTCACACTTCAGCAAACAATGAAGTATTGACGAAAGGCCGCCATGCAATCCGACTCCCGATCCGCCGCCCCGGCTTTCCACGGGCGGCCGATGATCCGTTTCGCCGTCCTCGCCGCAGTCTGGGCCACGCTATGGTCCGGTGCTTTCGCGGCGACGAAGATCGCCGTTTCCCAGTCGGCCCCGATGACGGTCGTCGCCATCCGCTGCACCGTCGCCGGCGCGCTGATGGTCGCGTTGTCGTGGCGGGCAACGGGCGGGCCGCCGAAGAAGGGGCTCGGCGGGCTCATCATCGTCGGAGTCCTCAACAACACCGGCTACCTCGGGTTGATCGCCGCGGCGCTGCCCCACGTGTCGGTGGGCATGGCGGCGATTCTCACGTCGACGATTCCCATCGTGGTGCTCGTCATTTCGGCGTTGCAGGGCGAGCAGCTGCGGATGGTCCAGTGGACGGGCTGCGTCATAGGTTTCGTCGGCGTGACCGGCTCGGCGTTGACCCGCCTGGGTTCCGGCGACACCACGGGCGGCGGCATCGCCATCGGGTCGGCGGCGGTGGCGTGCCTCATCGCGGGCACGGTGCTCACGCCGAAGCTGGTTCCGCCGGGCAGTCCGTGGATGTCCACCGGCGTCCAGAGCCTCGCCGGTGGTCTGCCCCTGGCCGTCGGGGCCTTCATCTTCGACGGCGCCCCGGATTTCACGCCGCGGTTCTTCATCGCGGTGGCCTACCTCATCGTCGGCGCGTCGGTGTTCGGCATGACGTTGTGGTTGATGATCATCCGCGAGTTCGGTCCGGAGCGCGCCGCCGCCGCGCATTTCCTGCCGCCGCTGGTCAGCCTGGGCCTGGGTGTGGTGCTTCTCGACGAGATCCCGTCGGTGGCCGCCGTGGTCATGTGCGCGCCGGCCGCGCTGGGCGTCTACTTGGCTACGCGGCCTCCCGCTTCACCGCCCACGCGAAACCGAGCAGGGCGACGGCGGCAGAGCACGTCATGACGGTGCCCATGGTCACTGCGGCGTCGGCGCCGAGGCCGACCAGCGGGGAGATGGCGCCGGCGACGACGAACTGGCCCGCGCCGAGCATGGCCGACGCCGCACCCGCGCGCCGCCTGGCCAGGCCCGTCGCGAGTGCCGTGGCGTTGCCCATGATGAAGCCCATCGCCCCCAGCGCCACCATCAGCAGCGGAGCGATGATCCACACAGTGGGGTGCAGGTGGGCGTCGGCAAGCAAAAACACGGACACCGCGAGCAGCGCCACGATGCCGGCGGCCAGCAGGCGCCGCGGGTCGACGGTGTTGACGATCCGCGCGCTGATCGCCGAACCGAGAACGATCATCGCCGACGACACGGCGAACAGCAGCGAATACGTGCCGACGCCCAACCCCAGCTGGCCCTGCATGACGAACGGCGAGCCGGAGATGTAGGCGAACATCGCGCCGAAGCTGAACCAGAAGGCGATGACGTAACCCAGGAAGCCGCGGATTTTCACGACCTCCGCGATGCCGCCGAACAGCCCCCGCAGGCCACCTGCGCTGCGGTTTTCCGCGGGCAGGGATTCCTTGACGACGGCGGCCAGCACCACCAGGGCCGCGACGTTGAACACGCCCATGAACACGAAGATCGAACGCCACCCGAAGGGCACGAGCAACAGCGCGCCGATGATGGGGGCGAGGATCGGGGCGACGCCGTTGATGAGCATCATCAGGGAAAACGCCCGGGCCGCGGACTTGCCGGCCGCCAGATCCGCCACCACCGCGCGGGCCAGCACCACGCCCGCGCCGCCGGCGATGCCGTGGACGAAACGGCCACCCCACATCACCCACACATCCGGCGCGACCGCGCAGACGAACGCCGCGACCGCCGCCAACAACTGGCTGCCCAACAGGAGGCGGCGCCGCCCCATCGAGTCCGACATCGGGCCGATGAAGAACTGGCCCAGCGCCATGCCCGCCATGAACAGCGTCAACGTCAGCTGCACGCCAGGCTGATTCGTGCCCAGATCCCCCGCCATGAGCGGGAAGGCCGGCAGGTAGGTGTCGATCGACAGCGGGCCGGCCATCGTCGCCAAGGCCAGGGCCGCCAGGAGCGACAGGGGGACGCCCCCGTTTTTCCCGTCGATTTCCGCACGCATGTAACACACGACTTTCTACACTGAATATATAGTTGAGGGACTATTCCGGACCCCGCGGCCAGACCGCGGCGACCCTGGATCCGAGAAAGGAAAGTACACCATGGTTTCCGCTTCTCCCGCCGAGAACCCGGACTTCGACGAAGAGACGAAGGAAAACGTCCGACGCATCGCGATCGGGGTCTACGACTTTCTGGCCGCCACGCGCCGCCTCGGAGAGCGACCCAACCAGCGGCTCGACATTTCGCAGTCCGAGATGGAGGTCCTGCACTTCATCTCCACCCACCCCGGCTGCGGCGTGTCCGACATCGCGCGGCTGCGTTTCCTGCGCCCGTCCAACGTGTCGGCCACCGTGCGCCGCCTGCTGGACAACAACCTGATCAAGCGCGAGCACAACGCCGTCGACCGCCGCGCCCAGGACCTGTACGTCTCCGAAACCGGCAGCGCCCTGCTGGAGCAGATGATCGGCCACTGGGGCGCCATCATCGAACGCATCGTCCGCACCATGAGCCCCGACGAGGTGCGCCGCCTGGCCAAGGCCGTGCCCCCGCTGATCAAACTGGCCGAGCACTCCGAGACCTTCGTCGAGGAGCACCAGAGGCGGCACGAGACGTTTTAGGGGCTGCTACCCCAGGTCCTCGTAATCCGGCGAGGATGCCAGGGCCCACGAGCGCTTGGGGATCCGCCCGGCGCGGTACGCCAACCGCCCGGCGGCGACGCCGTCGCGCATGGCGGCGGCCATGAGCACCGGGTCCTTCGCGCGGGTGACGGCGGTGGCCAGCAGCACGGCGGAGCAGCCCAGCTCCATCGCCCGCGCCGCGTCCGACGCCGTGCCGATGCCCGCGTCGCAGATGACGGGCACGCCGGCGCGTTCGACGATCATGCCCAGGTTGTGTTCGTTGAGGATTCCCTGCCCCGTGCCGATCGGCGCGGCCAGCGGCATGACCGCCGCGCAGCCGATGTCTTCCAGCCGCTTCGCCAGCGCCGGGTCGTCGTTGGTGTACGGCAGGACGGTGAATCCGTCGTCCACCAGCTGTTCGGCGGCGTCGACGAGTTCGAGGGCGTCGGGAAGCAGGGTCCGGTCGTCGGCGATGACCTCCAGCTTCACCCACGACGTGCCCAGGGCCTCGCGAGCCAGCTGCGCGGTGAGCACCGCCTCGCGTGCGGTGCGGCAACCGGCGGTGTTCGGCAGCGCCTCGATGCCCAGCTCGTCGAGCAGCCCCAGCACGCCCGTGCCGCCGCCGGAGTCGACGCGACGCATGGCGACGGTGGTCAGCACCGTGCCCGACGCCTTCAACGCCTCGCCGAGCACCGCCTGATTCGCCGCGCCACCGGTGCCCATGATCAGCCTGGAGCCGAACTCGCGGCCGGCGATGACCAGCGGATCGGAGGTGGCGCCGACGGTGCCGTCGACGGTGGCGTCGACGTGTGCGCCGCTGCGGGAGTCGGCCTGCGCCGCCATGCCCCTACCCTCCCTGGACCGCGGTGAGCACGTCGATGGCCGACGGCTCGAGCTCCCCGACGGTGGAGCCCCACCGCTCGCGCGGCAGGACGACGCCGTCGACTGCGACGGCCACGCCACGGGAACCGCCGGCGACGTCGTCGACGATGGCGGCGATGGTGGCGTCGGCCGCGAGCTCGCGGTCGGCGCCGTTGACGGAAACGGTGCTGGTCATTGTGTCCTCGTTGCTTGATTCGATGCTCATGAACGGAAACGGTTCGGGTCCGCGCTCGCCACCTCGGGCAGCGGTTCGCCCTCGACGATGCCGCGCACGGCGTCGGCGGTGACCGCGGCCAAAAGGATACCGTTGCGCCCGTGGCCGCAGGCGGCGACGACCCCCGGCCGCACCTCGCCGATCAGCGGCACGTTGTCGGGCGAGTACGGCCGCAGCCCGGCGGAGACTTCGGCGAACGCGTAGTCGTCGATGCCGGGGAACACCATCGCCGCGTCGTCGAGCAGCGTCCGCGTCCCGCCGGCCGTCGCCTCCAGGTCGTGGCCGTGTTCGTATTCGGTCGCGCCGACGGCCAGCCCCCAGCTTCTGGGCACCAGGTAGCAGGGCCTGCCGTGCACGCGGGCGCGGATGGTGCGTTCGGGCCTGCTTTCCGACGACCCGCGTCGACGCAACCGCAGCACCTCCCCCTTGACCTCGCGAACGGGAACGTCGATCAGTTCCGCCGACCCCGCACCGGCGGCGACCACCACGACGTCGGCGCCGACGCCCTCGCGCAACTCGTCGACGTCGGTGACGGTGCCGAGCACCCTGTTCACGCCCAATTCGCGGCAGGCGGCGCCGAGCTTCGACAGCAATTGACGGTTGTCGACGCTCCACTCGTCGTCGCACACCACCGCACCGCGCAACACCGGGGCCAGCGACGGCTCCAAGGCGCGCAGCTCGCGGCGGGTCACCCGGCGCAGCACGCCCGGGTAGTGCTCCTCGGTGGTGGCCACGATAGACTCCACGTCGGCGGCGTCGGCCGCATCGACGCCGGCGAGCACCGTGCCCCGTCCGGTGAGAATGCCCGACTGCTGCGTCGGCACCCCCTCCAGGTCCTCGAGCAGCGGCAGCCACCGACGCAGCGACGCGGCACCGAGGTGCAGCATCGCCTCCTCCCCCGGCCACGCCTCCGTATACGCACCGAACATGCCGCCGGCGACCCAGCTCGGGCCGGTCGCCGCACTCGGCGCCTGCAGCGTCACGCGATGGCCGGCGTGGGCCAACCGGAAGGCCGTGGCCATCCCGATGACGCCGTTGCCGACGACCGCGACGTGCAACGAATCGTTGGCGCTCATCGCGCGTCCTCCCCACCGACGGGCTCTCCGGCGACGGCCCGCCCGGCGACGGCCCGCCCGCCGACGGCCGCCCGCAGCGCCGCCGCATTCGCCCGCAACGCCTCATCATCGGCCGCACCGGTCAGGGCGCGCACCACCACGAGCTTCGATGCACCGGCCGCGGCGACCTCCCCCGCATTGGAGGGGTCGATGCCGCCGATGGCGAAAAAGGGATGCGCGTCGCCGTCGTCACGCACCACGCCCGCCGCGTGCCGGACCAGATCCAACCCCGCAGCCGGACGCCCCGGCTTCGTCGGGGTGGCCCACACCGGACCGGTGCAGAAATAATCCAGATCCGGATCATTCGCCGCCGCATCGACCTGACCCGCGTTGTTGCAGGACTTGCCCAACAACATGTCCGGGCCGATGAGCCGCCGGGCCACCGCCACCGGCAAATCCTTCTGCCCCGTGTGCAACACATCCGCACCGGCGGCCACGGCGATGTCCGCCCGGTCGTTGACCGCCAGCAACTTGCCGTGACGGTCGGCGACCTCGCGCAGCACCGCCAGCGCCGCCAACTCCTCCGCGGCCTCCATCGCCCCCAGACTCCGCTCGCCCGCGGACCCCTTGTCGCGCAACTGAATGATGTCCACCCCCGCCGACAACGCCGCATCGGCAAACCGGGCCAACTCCCCGAAATCCGGATCGATGTGACGGCGGGCATCCGTGACCAGGTACAACGAGGCCCCCGCGAGCGTCGCTCGGCGCCCGGCGCGCGGCCCGGAAACCCCTTCCGGAACATTGTTCAACATGCGCCCAGCGTAGCGCGGATACTCTGGGCCGCATGGACATGAAGTTGAAGAAGGCCGAAGACGTCAAGACCGCCCCGCTCATCGCGACGGGCCTCATCGGCGGATGGCTCACCGCCCGCGAAACCGGCATCCGCCCCCTCGGCGGCGTCATCCTCGCCGCAGCCGGCATCTACTCCGCCCGCACCTGGTACGCCCGCAAGGGCCCCCTGGCCACCGCCGGCCTGCTCGGCGCCTACATCGGCGCATTCGGCGCCTCCCACCCGGCCGCCAAGAAGATCGGCGCCTGGCCCGCCGTCCTGTCCGTCACCGCGGTGGCGTCGGGACTGGCGGCGATCGCTGATCAGTAGGTTCGCAGAAAACAAGCAGCCCCGGGAGCACAGGCTCCCGGGGCCACCGAAAAGGAATGGCAATCGGCCTACGCCGACGCTCACTGATTGCGAGAGTACCACCACAGTGATGACAAGCCAACCAGAGCTCGAGAAATTCCTGGGAAGTGCGCGCTTCGCGCCGTACCTCACTGAAGCACACGGAAACATCGATCGGGCCCAGGAACTCTATCGATGGAACAACGAGCTTTCGGGCGCGGTCCATGCTCAGCTGTCTCACGTGGAAATCCTGACCCGAAATGCAATCGACGCTGCACTTGAGAATTGGTGCGGGTCCTTGAACCCAGGCCACGACTGGACGGCCCACCAACAAACTCCGACGCTGTTGTACGACCTCGGCGGCGACGCCATAAGGAGGGCCAGACGGGATGCAAAGCGCGAAGCAGCAAAGCGCCCTCACACTCATCCCCGCCACGGCGCAGTCGCCAATCACGACGACATCGTCGCGCAATTGACCTTCGGGTTTTGGCCCCGGATTTTAGGCGCGACAGATCCAAGCCTGACTCCGGAGGCGAAGACTCTTTGGACCGACGCGCTTTGCCAGGCGTTTCCGAACGCCTACACCAGCGATAAAGGCCGGGAATACGTCGGCAAGAGGCTCGAGCGGCTCCGGCAGCTACGAAACCGCGTTTCACATCATGAGAACCTCCTGCGCGTGAATCTCAATGACCGCATGAAAGACGTTGCCACGGCTTTGACCGCTATCGATCCCAACTGCGCATCCTGGGCCTTTCAGGGCAGCCGCGTCCGCTCCGTTGCCCGCGCAGATCCCCGGAACTTCTGGTGACCCCCTCCTAATTGCCGAATACCCGAAACCAGGCGGCTACGTGGCCTCCGGTACCCCGCGCAGGAGTTCCTCGGCCCGGCGGCGCACGCCCGGCCAGGACTCCGCGAACGCCGGCAGCAGCGGCAGGTCGGTGACCTCATCGAAGGGCACCCACCGCAGCTCCAGCGATTCGGCGTTGGGGAACGTCTCCAACTCGCCGTCGGCCACGGCGTAGACGGTCGTGTACGTCCAACCGCCGGCGAGCTCGGGGCGCTCGGGATCGGCCGGGAACGGCCCCGCGGTCACCTCGGCCCCGAGGACCCGCACCTGATCGGCCGTGATCCCGGTCTCCTCCTCCGACTCGCGCAACGCGGCCTCGGCGGCGGTTTCATGCGAATCGCGGGCGCCGCCGGGCACCCCCCACGTCAGCGGACACGACGTCCACTCCGCGCGATACTGCATGAGCACCCGACCGCCGGGGGCAAACAGAAGCAACCCCGCGGCGCCGAGTTTCCCCCACAATCGGGAGCCATCGGGGCCCGCGGCCCAGCCATTGCCGTCGTGAAGCATGGCCCCAGGGTACGCGGTCGCCGACGACCACCCTCCCTGTGGTTTGCCTCACAAGGCATCGGGACTAACATCTGCACCAGAGTTGCCCCACGCTCGCGGGGCCGGATCTGCACCGACGGGAGGCGACGCGCAATGGCCGCAGATGCCGCCGACAAGCGGCGCCGTCCCCGCAGAACCAGGTTCACCGGCCGCCGTACCCCCGGGGGCACCGAACTCGGATCGACGGCCCCGTCATCTGCGACGGCCGACGCTTCCGCAACGGCCACCGCCCCCAAGACATCCGACGCACCCGCAACACCCGAATCGACGCCGCAGTCCGCCTCCGGCGACCCGCGGTGGACACCGTCGACGACTCAGCCGCCGCAGACCTCCCCGCAGGACCAGCGCGACGCCGACGAACGCCTCGACGACCTCGAGCTGGGCACCGGCACGACGACGTTCGGTTCGATCATCGGCGAACGCATCGCCCCGGCGCTGGAGCTACCGCGCCGGACCCTGTCCTTCCTGCTGACGTCGCCCGGTCGGCTGACGTTGGCGGCGGTGGTGCTCATCGTCGCGATCCTCGCCGCGGGCCTGTCCATGTCTCAGTCGGCGAGCAACAGGCAGCAGCAGCTGGCCACCGTGTCGTCGGCGTCGGAACCGCAGGCCAACGCGGCGCAGAACCTGTACTCGGCGCTGACCATCGCCGACGCCTCCGCGAACACGTCGTTCAGCCGCGGCGGCCTCGACAGCGCCCCCGAACTGCGGCAGCGTTACGACGACGCCATCGCACAGGCCACGCTCGCCGGAACACGCGCGGCGGCCGGCATCACGGACGTCGACGGAGAGTCGATGGAACACATCGCCACCGTGCAACGGCTCATCCCCGTGTACACCGGCCTGGTCGAAGCCGCCCGCGCCAACGCCCGCCAGGGCCATCCCGTGGGCGTGGCCTACCTGGCCGAAGCCTCCGGCCTGATGCGCAGCGACATCCTCCCGGCCGCGGCCGCACTGTACGAGGACACCAGCCAATCCGTCGCCGACGACCGGGCGAAACTGACCGGCCTGCCGTGGGTGCCGCTGTCGGGACTGCTCGCCGCCGTGCTGATGCTGCTGTTCGTCCAATGGCGCATGACCCGCCGCACCGGGCGCCTGTTCAACACCGGCATGACCGCGGCGACGGCGCTGATGGTCATCGCGTTTCTGGCGGTGCTGCTCGCGCCGATGCTGTCGTGGAGCGGGTCGGCGACGTTCGGCGGCTCCTACTCGCCGGTGCAGACGCTGACCGAAGCGCGCATCACCGCGCAGCAGGCCCGCGCCGCCGAAACGCTGACCCTGGTCCGCCGCCAGCCCGGCGAAGTCGCCGCCTTCGAAGAAGCGGCGAGGAAGATCGACGCCCTCATCGAGGAATCCGGCCAAACCGGCGAAGGCGCCGAGCACGCGAAGGAATCGCTGCAGGAGTGGCGCAAGGGCCACACCGAAATGCGCGCCCGACTCGACCGCGGCGACTACGCCGGCGCCGTGGAGGCGGCGACGGTCGAAGGCGCCGAACCGCACTCGTCGGCCGACGCCTTCGGCGAACTCGACGCAGCGCTGCAGTCGGCGATCTCCGACGCCCGCCTGGACCTTCGCCGCAGCCTCGAAGACGCCCGCCAATCCTCCGCCGCCCTGTCGGCCCTGGTCACCCTGCTGTCCCTCGGTGCGGCGATCTGCGTCGTCCTCGGCTTCCGCCACCGCCTGATGGAGTACCTGTGATGCGACTCCGCCGATTCCGCGCCCCCTTCCCCGCCCCCGCACGAGCGGTCGGCGCCGCGGCCGCCGCGACGCTGCTGACGCTCACCGCGTGCGCCCCGCAGGCCCCGCTGGTCGACGACCCCTACAACGAGATCATCGAAGGCGCCTCCGGCGGCACTCCCCTGCCCCCGGAAGCCCGCTACGAGAAGGCCGACACCCGCCCGGCGAACCTGCCCGACGGCGCGGCCACCCCGCCGTCGCCGGCCCCGGCGACCGGCCCCGTCGAAGAACGTCTGCCCGACATCATCGACCGCGGGCGCATCATCGTCGGCGTCGACCAGTCGCTGAACCTCCTCGGCTTCCGCGACGCCTCCACCGGCGAACTCGCCGGCTTCGAAGTCGCCCTGGCCCAGGAAATCGCCCGCGACATCTTCGACGACCCCGACGCGGTGGAATTCCGCTACGTCGACTCCACCGAGCGCATCGAGGCCCTGAGCAGCGGCCGCGTCGACGCGATCGTCCGCACCATGTCGCTGACGCCGGAACGCGAAGCCGTCGTCGACTTCTCCGCCCCCTACCTCACCGCGCGGGCGGGCATCCTGGTCCCGGCATCCGGTTCCGTCGACGAAACGGACGAGATCTCGTCGGCGGCCGACCTCAACGACCGCCGCGTCTGCGTCGCCGCCGAGTCCACCCCGGAGGAAATCGTCCGAGCCGAGGCCCCCGGCGCGACGCTGCTGCTGGTGCGCAGCTGGTCCGACTGCCTGGTGGCCATCCAGCAGCACCAGGTCGACGCGATCGTCGCCGACGACACCATCCTGGCCGGCATCAACGACCAGGACCCCGGCACCACGATCGTCCGCCGCGGCTTGAGCACCGAAAGCTACGCGGTGGGCGTCGCCGACGGCAACGTCGCACTGGCCGCCCAGGTCAATCTGACCATGGAACGCATCCGCGCCGACGGCACCTGGCAACAGCTCTACGACACCTGGCTCGGCGCCTTCCTGCCCGGAGGCCAACAGCCGGTGGGCATCTACCGGGAGGAGGACCGATGACCGACCGCGACGAATCCGCCCCCGCCACCGAGTCCGTCCCCGCGACCGAAGCCGTCGCCTTCGACCCCTTCGCCGACGATTCCGAACCCGGCACCGTCGCCACGCCATTCGACCCCTTCGCCGACGACGACGATGACGACGACTGGCCCACCGGCTCGTCGTCAAGCGGAACGACCACCCCCGTCGACCCGTCCGCCGAATCCCACCGCCGCGCCCTGGACACCTTCCGCGCCCGCCGCGGCCGCGCCCGCCAGGGCCGCACCGTCGCCGACGGCATGGTGCAGCTGCCGTTCATCCCGCCGACCGACCCGCTCGACGCCGTCATGTCGCCGGAGAAAATCGCCGCCACCGGCAAACCCACCCCGACGCTGACGCCGGGCGACCTCGTCGCCGGCCAATACGAAATCGCCGGCCCCATCGCCCACGGCGGCCTCGGCTGGATCTACCTGGCCAAGGACCACAACGTGTCCGACCGCTGGGTCGTGCTCAAGGGCATGATGGCGTCGTCCAACGAACGCGACCTCGCCGTCGTGCAGGCCGAACGCGAATTCCTCGCGGAGATCACGCACCCGGGCATCGTGAAGATCATCAACTTCGTCGAACCCTCCGACGGCGAGACCGGCTTCATCGTCATGGAGTACGTCGGCGGCCCGTCGCTGCGGCAGCGCCGGCGCGCCCAGCCCGACGGCGTCATGCCCGTCGACATCGCCATCGGCTACGTCCTGGAACTCCTGCCGGCCCTGGACTACCTGCACTCCCGAGGCGTGGTCTACAACGACCTCAAGCCCGACAACGTGCTCATCACCGAAGACCAGGTCAAGCTCATCGACGTCGGCGCGGTCACCGGCATCGGCGCCTACGGCCACATCTACGGCACGCCCGGCTTCCAGGCCCCCGAGGTCGGCCGCACCGGCCCCACGGTCGCGTCGGACATCTACACCGTCGGCCGCACGCTGGCGTCGCTGATCACCGACCTGCCGGCGACCAACGGCGTCTACGACCCCGGCCTGCCCACGCCGATGGAGGAACCCATGTTCCGCCGGTACCTGTCGCTGTACCGGCTGCTGCTACGCGCCTGCAACGAGGACCCGGATGCGCGTTTTTCCAGCGCCGACGACATGGCCATCCAGCTCACCGGCGTGCTGCGCGAGATCCTGGCGGTGCGCGACGGCGTGCAGTACCCGCACATCGGCTCGCTGTTTTCCCCGCAACGTTCGACGTACGGCACCAAGCACCGGGTGTTCCGCACCGATCAGCTGGTCGACGGCATCGCCCGCGACGTGATCACCACCCCCCAGGAGATCACCGCCGCCCTGCCGGTGCCGCTGGTCGACCCGACGGACCCGGGGGCTCGGCTGCTGTCGGCGTCGTCGTTCACGGAGCCCGGCGAACTCATCGATACCCTCACCGCCGCCATGCGCGACCCGGAGAATTCCACGTCGGTGGAGATTCCCCTGGCCATCGTCCGCGCGCAGCTGGACATCGGGTCCACGGAGGAGGCCCGCGACGATTTGCGGGCGGCTCCCCCGCGTCTGCGCAAGGACTGGCGGTGGGGCTGGTACGCGGGCATCACGGAATTGCTTCTCGACGACTACGACTCCGCCCTGGAGTCCTTCAACCGCGTGTTGACCATGTTGCCGGGCGAGCCGGCGCCGAAGCTGGCGTTGGCGGCGACCCTGGAGCTGCTGCAACAGCGGGCGGGGATCTCCCATCAGCAGGTGCTCGATCCCGTCACGGCGCGGGCGGTGGCGAACCTGGACCGGCAAATGGAGGACATCCCCGAGTCGATGCTGCAGCACCTGACGGATACGTGGACCACCACCGCCGCCGATCCGGTGTGCATGCGGTTCCACGCCACCCGCCTGTACGCGATGGTGTGGGCGACGAACCCGTCGACGGTGTCTTCCGCGTTCGGCCTGGCGCGCCAATTGACGGTGGAGGGCCAGCAGGAGATGGCGATTTCCATGCTGGACCGGGTGCCGGCGGCGTCGCGGCATCACCGGCTGGCGAAGTTGACCACCATCCTGCTGCTGACCTCCGGCGCCCCGGAATCGTTGACTGAGTCGCGCATCCGCCGCGCCGCCCGTCGCCTGGTGGAGCTGCCGACGAACGAGCCGCGGATGGAGCAGTTGCGCATCGCCGTCATGGTCGCCGCCCTGAATTGGCTGCGCGCCAGCGGGTTGGATCATGCGGCCAGCCGCAACGAGCTTTTCGACGTTCCGTTCACCGTGGCGGGTCTGCGCGCCGGCCTGGAGGAGGGTCTGCGGCAGTTGGCCAGGTCGTCTCCGTTCCCCCGCCACAGGTACCGGCTGGTGGACATGGCGAACCTGATTCGGCCGCGCACCTGGCGTTGATCCCCACCCCCACGGTTTTCTCGGCTTTTGCGTTGGTCGTCGGCCCAGTAGAGTGCGCTCCATGACCGGAAAGCACCGCAAGCCCTCCCGCCTCCGCCGCGTGGCGCGCACCGCCGCGCCGCTGGCGGTCATCGCCGGCCTCGGCGTCACCCCGTCCGTCGCGGGCGCCCAGCCGCTGCCCGACTTCGGTTCCTCCGACGCGCTGCCGCAGGCCCCGACGCGCGCCGACATCGACGGTTTCATGGACCGCGCCCAGGTTCCGGGCGAGATCCGCGACGCCGTGGAGCCTTTCCTGCCGCCGGCCGAGCCCCAGCCGGCTCCCGCCCCGGCCCCGGCTCCCGCCCCGGCGCCGCAGGAGCGCGCCGCCGACCTTCCGCCGGAGTCCCCGTGCCCGGAGACCGCCCGCGCCTGCGTCGACCTGGCCGGCAACCGCACCTGGCTGCAGCAGGACGGCAAGCTGCTCTACGGCCCGACCATCATGTCGCACGGCAAGCCGGGCCAGGAGACCCCGAAGGGCACCTTCACCGTGACCCGCAAGGTCAAGGACGAGATCTCCTACGAGTTCAACAACGCCCCGATGCCGTACGCGGTGTACTTCACCAACAACGGCCACGCGTTCCACCAGGGCTCCACGGACGTCCAGTCCGCCGGCTGCGTCCGCCTGCCCCACGACGCCGCGAAGTTCTTCTTCGAGAACCTCCAGGTCGGCGACGTCGTCTACATCTACTAGGACGACACCGCACGAAGGAAAACCCGCCGGATCGAATCCGGCGGGTTTTTGCTTTGCCCACGTCTCCTGGAATCCGCCCCGCGACCACGCGGAGTCGCGGGGCCGCGGGAGTGCGAAGCCGCTTCGGGGCCGACTACTCGGCGTAGGCCATGGCGTAGCGGGCGATGGCCAGCTCCTCGTTGGTGGGGACGACCAGAACCTTGACCTTGGAGTCGTCGGCGGAGATGACGCGCGGGCCGTCGTTCGGGCCGGCGTTGCGCTCCGGGTCGATCTTGATGCCGAAGTTCTCCAGGTCCGCCATCGAGTCCCTGCGGATGCCCACGTGGTTTTCGCCGACGCCGGCGGTGAACGTGATGGCGTCCAGGCGGCCCAGGATGAGCATGTAGGAGCCGATGTAGCGGCGCAGCTGGTGCACGTACATCTGGTAGGCCGCCCAGGCGTCCGGGTCGTTGTCGTCCATGCGCTCCTGCAGGATGCGGAAGTCGTTGACGCCGGAGACGCCCTTCAGGCCCGACTGGCGGTTGCACAGGTTGTCGATCTCGTCGATGGACATGCCCTGGCGGTACAGGTGGAAGATGATGCCCGGGTCGATGTCGCCGGTGCGGGTGCCCATCATCAGGCCGGCCAGCGGCGTCATGCCCATGGAGGTGTCCACGGCCTGGCCGCCGCGCACCGCCGCACACGACGCGCCGTTGCCCAGGTGCAGCGTGATCTGGTTGACCTCGTGCGGCTCCTTGCCCAGCAGCTCCGGAACCTGGCCGGACACGTACTCGTGGCTGGTGCCGTGGAAGCCGTAGCGGCGCACCGAATTCTCGGCGGCGACCTCCGCGTTGAGCGGGTACAGCGCCGCAGCCGGCGGCATGTCGTGGAAGAAGCCGGTGTCGAACACCGCGACGTGCGGCACGTCCGGCAGCAGCGCGCGGGCTTCCTCGATGCCGACGATGTTCGCCGGGTTGTGCAGCGGCGCCAGCGGAATGAGGTCGCGGATCATCTCGATGATCTGGTCGTCGATCAGCTGCGGCTTGGAGAACAGCTTGCCGCCGTGGACCACGCGGTGGCCGACCGCGGCGATGTCCACCGAATGCGGGCCGCAGTCGTTGTCGTCCATGAGGGCGAAGGCCTTGTCCAGGCCGTCGGCGTGGTCGGAGATCGGCTCGGTGACCTCGATCTTCTCGCCGTTGACCTTCAGCACGATGGTGCCGTTGTCCTCGCCGATGCGCTCGACGAGACCCGACACGTACGGCGGCTCGGTGGCGTCCTTCGACGGATCGACGAGCTGGAACTTGATGGACGAGGAACCCGAGTTGACTACGAGGGCGTGACGCGACATGGCTTAGTTACCTCCTGCCTGGATGGCGGTAATGGCGACGGTGTTGACGATGTCGGCGACCGTCGCGCCGCGCGACAGGTCGTTGACCGGCTTGTTCAGGCCCTGGAGGATGGGTCCGATGGCGAGGGCGCCGCCGCAGCGCTGGGCGATCTTGTAGCCGATGTTGCCGGCGTCGAGATCGGGGAAGACGAAGACGGTGGCCTTGCCCGCCACCGCGGAGTCCGGCATCTTCTTCTTCGCGGTCGAGGGGGAGATCGCCGCATCGAACTGCAGCGGGCCGTCGACCAGCAGCTCCGGATCCAGCTCCCGGGCCTTGGCCAGACCCGCCTTGACGCGGTCGACGTCCTCGCCCGTGCCGGACTCGCCGGTCGAGTAGGACATCATGGCCACCCGCGGCTCGATGCCGAAGTTCGCGGCGGTTTCCGCGGACACCACGGCGATCTCGCCGAGCTGGTCCGGCGACGGCTTCGGCAGCACCGCACAGTCGGCGAAGCCCCACAGACGGTCATCCATGACCATGAGGAACAGCGACGACACGGTCGACGCACCCGGCTTGGTCTTGATGATCTGGAACGACGGCTTGATGGTGTGCGCCGTGGTGTTGGCCGCACCGGAGACCATGCCGTCGGCGAGCCCCTTGTGGATCATCATCGTGGCGAAGTAGGAGATGTCGTTCATGGTCTCGCGCGCCTCGTCGAGCGTGAGGCCCTTGGACTTGCGCAGCTCCGCGAACTCCTCCGCAAAAGGCTCCAGGTGCTCCGAGGTCGTCGGATCCATCAGCGTCGCCTTCGACAGGTCGAGGCCGAGCACCCGGGCGCGGTCGCGGACGAACTCCGGGTCGCCCAGGATGGTCAGGTCGCAGATGTCGGCGGCCAGCAGCTCGTCGGCGGCGATGAGGATGCGGTCATCCTCGCCCTCCGGCAGCACGATGTGACGACGGTTCGCCTTCGCCTGCTGCAGCAGCCACCACTGGAAGCGCTGCGGCGTCATGATCACGTCGACCGGCGCCGAGACGGCGGAAGCCAACGCGTCGGCGTCGTCAAGCGCGACCACCGGCACGTCCAGCTTCGGCGCCTCTCCCACCTGCCCGGTGAGCACCACGGCCAGCGGCACCGCGTACCGCGCCCGCAGCTCGGCGACGGCCATGCGGATGCGGGTCAGCGCGGCATCGTTGGAGCAGCCCTCCCCATCGGCGACGAGAACCACGCCGGAACCGGTGACGGCGGCGACGCGGGCGTCGAAATCGAGGTTGCCGGTGGCGGTGAGCACCATCGCCTGATCGCCGGAGGCCCGCTCGGCCTCGACGGCGGTGACGATCTGACCGAGGGCGTGGTCCGGGTTGCCCACGACCTCATCGGCCGTCGCACCACCCGGGCCGCCCACCGCGTGCACCAGACGGGCGCCGCCCAATGCGGCGGACACCGCCTCGATGACGTCACGGTGGTCGCCGGCCTGATCGACGGAGGTGACGAGCACCGCCGTCGCCGCGTTCGAGTTCTCGGTCACGATGTGCGTCCTTTCCCATGCGCCGGGCTGGGCGCACGCCTGTGGACCCGGATTCCGATTCGCTGGCGCAAATCCCGGGATTTCAGTGAGTCATGATTCATTCCCTGCCGCGATTGTGAGTCACCTTACATAGCGGACGCAATCGCCGATGGCGCGCGGGTACCCCTGTAAGCCAAAATTTTTAGTATCTCCGCACGAATCGACCCCGGCCCGTGACCAGAGTCACACCCGAAAACACTCCGGGTTAGGTTCACCTCACCCAACGTGGTGGTTCCCGGACGACCCCATTAGAATGGTGCGGACATCACTCCCCGAGAAAAGCAGGTTCCACTGAGCATGTCCCGTCCCCTTCGCGTCGCCATCGTCGGTTCCGGCCCCGCCGGGGTCTACGCCTCGGATGCCCTCATGAAGTCCGGGCGCGAGGTCAGCATCGACCTGTACGAGAAGATGCCCGCGCCGTTCGGCCTGATCCGCTACGGCGTGGCGCCGGACCACCCGCGCATCAAGGGCATCATCCGGAGCCTCCACCGCGTCCTGGACAAGCCCGAGGTCCGCCTCATCGCCAACGTCGAATTCGGCAAGGACATCACCCTCGACGAGATGAAGGAGCTGTACGACGCCGTCGTGTTCGCCACCGGCGCCGTCGGCGACCGCGACCTGGACGTGCCCGGCGCGGATCTCGAGGGCCACCACGGCGCCGGCGAGTTCGTCGGCTTCTACGACGGCAACCCGCTGTTCAAGCGCGACTGGGACCTGTCGGCCGAGTCCGTCGCCGTCGTCGGCGTCGGCAACGTGGGCCTGGACGTCGCCCGCATCCTGGCCAAGACCGGCGACGAGCTGCACGTCACCGAGATCCCGGACAACGTGTACGAGACCCTGCGCACCAACAAGGCCCGCGAGGTCCACGTGTTCGGCCGCCGCGGCCCGGCGCAGGCGAAGTTCACCCCGCTGGAGCTCAAGGAGCTGGACCAGTCCCCGACCATCGAGGTCGTGGTCAATCCCGAGGACATCGACTACGACGCGGCGTCGGAGTCGAACCGCCGCGAGTCGAAGATCGTCGACCAGGTGTGCTCGATCAT
>NZ_KV787170.1:44365-52463 GCF_001807025.1 Corynebacterium sp. HMSC11E11
TCATCGAGAACTACGCCATCCGCGAGCCGAAGAACGCCCCGCACAAGCTGTACATCCACTTCTTCGAGTCGCCGGTGGAGATCCTCGGCGAGGACGGCAAGGTGTCGGGCATCCGCACCGAGCGCATGGAGCTCGACGGCAAGGGCGGCGTCCGCGGCACGGGCGAGTTCACCGATTGGCCGGTCGGCGCCGTCTACCGCGCGGTGGGCTACCGCTCGGACGCGCTGCCGGGCATTCCGTTCGACGATCGCAAGGCCGTCATCCCCAACGACGGCGGCCGCGTGCTGGAGGGCACCGACGAGGGTGCCGAGCACATCACGGGCCTGTATACGACGGGCTGGATCAAGCGTGGCCCGGTCGGCCTGATCGGCAACACCAAGGGCGACGCCAACGAGACCGTCGCGAACCTGCTGGAGGACTTCGACGCCGGCAACGTCTTCACCCCGTCGAAGCCGGGCGAGGACGAGGCGCTGGCGTTCCTGGAGGCCAAGGGCCTGCCGTACGTGACCTGGGACGGCTGGTACTCCCTGGACGCCGCCGAGCGGAAGCTGGGCGAGGCCGAGGGCCGCGAGCGCAAGAAGATCGTCGAGTGGGACGACATGGTGGAGGCCTCCCGCGGCGAGTAGCCGCCCGGCGTTCCCCGGTCCTCCCCGATCGCCCGCGTCCGCGCTTATGCGTGGGCGCGGGCGGGCGCCTTTTCCAGCCACCGCGCGACCACGACGTCGGCGAGCAGCTCCCCCAACGGTTCGCCGCAGGTGACGCCGGGCAGGCCGGCGGCGCGGTCGACGACCCGGTCCCACAGCAGCCCGGGGGCGGTGAACAGGGGCAGGATGACGGTGCCCCGGCTTTTGCGCGTGACGACGAGCCCGTCGACCGCCGATGCCGCCGAGGGCTGCCCGGAGCCGACGGAAAACGCCGCCCGCACGGTGCCGGGGAGCATGCCGTCGAGGTCGGCGGCGACGCGGTGGACGGCGTCGTTGGCGGCCTGATCGCCGGAACCGACCGCGACGAGGAGCACATCGTCGCGGGGGTCGGCGGCGGTGGCCAGGAACGACCGGACGACCGCCTTCTTCACCCCGGCGCCGAGACCGATGCCGTCGCGGACGTCGAGGCGCACGCCGCTGGCCTCCTGCGCCGCCGCGGCCTGCGCGGGCAAGTCGACGGTGCGGTGGAACGCCTCGGTGAACAGCAGCGGCACGATCACGGCGTCGCGGATGCCGCGGGCGGCGAACTCGTCGCACAGCGCACCCAGCGACGGATCGATGAGCTCGAGCCACGCCACCCGCACCTCCTCGGCGGCCACCCGGCCCCGGATGGCCCCGGCCAACGCGTTCAGGCACGGCTCGGTGCCCGGGTGCCGGGAACCGTGGGCGACGAGAATGAGCGCGGTCACCGCACCAGACCCGCCGTGAGAGTGTCGCCGGTGCCCGGCTCGACCAGCAGGAACGCACCCACGCGGCCGCCGACGCGGTAGCGCTCCACCGGCAGGGGCTGCGCCACCTCGACGGTGACCTCGGCGACGTCGTTGGCCGACAGCGAATCGGCCACGCCCGTCGGCTCACCGGTCTCGATGTCGATGAGCGCATCCACCGAGGCGATGCGGCCGCGGACCAGCGCCGCACCGTAACGCACCTCGACGACGCGGCCCACGGCCAGCGGGGCGTCGGCCAGCTGCACGGCGACGGCGGAGAACCGGCGGACGTCCTCCGGGCGCTCGCCCCCGGAGATGAGGTCGCCGCGGGCCAGGTCGAACTCGGCGTCGAGGCTCAGCGCGATGGACTGTCCCTCCGTCGCCGATTCGACGTCCTCGCCGGCGACGGTCAGGCGGCTGACGCCGGCGGTGCGCCCGCCGGGCAGCCCGACCGTGTCGCCCACGGCCACCGACCCGGCGGCGACGCGTCCGGCGTAGCCGCGGTACTCGGTGGCGGCGTCACGGATGACGTAGTCGATGGGCAGGCGGAAATCTCCGGCCTGCCCCTGACCGGTGTCCAGGTCCTCGAGGATCTCCAGCACGCTCGGCCCGCCGTACCAGGGGGTGTGCTTCGAACGGTCGACGATGTTGTCGCCCACGAGAGCCGACACGGGCACCACGCGGACGTCGTCAAGCGACAACCGCTCGGCCAGCGCGCGGACGTCGGCCTCGATGGCCCGGAAGGCCTCCTCGGAGTAATCCAACAGGTCGATCTTGTTCACCGCCACGATGACGTGCCGCACGCCCAGCAGCGACGCGACGGTGGCGTGGCGCTTGGTCTGCTTCACGACGCCGTTGCGGGCGTCGACCAGCACCACGACCGCATCCGCCGTGGACATGCCGGTCACGGTGTTGCGGGTGTACTGCTCGTGGCCCGGGCAGTCCGCGAGGATGAAGGAGCGTGCGTCGGTGGCGAAGTAGCGGTATGCCACGTCGATGGTGATGCCCTGCTCGCGCTCGGCGCGCAGACCGTCGACCAGCAGCGACAGGTCCGGGGCGCCCTGGCCGCGGGCGGCGGAGGTGGCGGCGACGGCCTCGTACTGGTCGGCGAGGATGTTCTTCGTGTCGTGCAGCAGCCGGCCGACGAACGTGGACTTTCCGTCGTCGACGGAGCCGGCGGTGCACAGGCGCAGTGCGGTGGTCATCAGAAGTAGCCTTCCTTCTTGCGGTCCTCCATCGAGGATTCGGACAGTTTGTCGTCGGCGCGGGTCGCACCGCGCTCGGTCAGCGTCGACGCGGCGATCTCGGCGCGGATGTCGGACAGCTCCGTCGCCGTGGACTCCACCGCACCGGTGCAGCTCATGTCGCCGACCGTGCGGTAGCGGACGGTGCGGACCTCGACGGTCTCGCCGTCGCGGGGGCCGCCCCACTCGCCCGGCGCGAGCCACATGCCGCCCCGGTTGAACACCTCGCGCTCGTGGGCGAAGTAAATCGACGGCAGCTCGATGCCGCGGGCCTCGATGTAGGCCCACACGTCGGCCTCGGTCCAGTTGGAGATGGGGAACACGCGCACGTTCTCGCCCGCGGCGTGGCGGCCGTTGTACAGGCCCCACAGTTCCGGGCGCTGGCGGCGCGGGTCCCAGCCGCCGAAGGAGTCGCGCACCGAGAAGACGCGCTCCTTCGCGCGGGCCTTCTCCTCGTCGCGGCGGGCGCCGCCGAGGACGGCGTCGTAACGGCGCTCGGCGATGGTCTCCACCAGCGGCACGGTCTGCAGCGGGTTGCGGGTGCCGTCGGCGCGTTCGGTGAGTACCCCGGAGTCGATCCAGTCCTGGACCTTCGCCACCCGCAGGGTGATTCCCGGCTGGGCGGCGATCTTGTCGCGGAAGGCGATGACCTCGGGGAAGTTGTGGCCGGTGTCCACGTGCAGCAGCTCCAGCGGAATGCCCGCCGGCGCGAAGGCCCGCTTGGCCAGTTCGAGGACCAGAACCGAATCCTTGCCGCCGGAGAACAGCAGCGCGGGACGGTCAAACTGGCCGGCGGCCTGTCGGATGATGTCGATGGATTCCGCCTCCAGTTCGGCGAGGCGCGGGTCGAGGGCCGTGGTGGTCGTGGTGGTGGTCGTGGTCATGGTGTTGTCCTTCGTCTGGGTCCGGGTCACGTGTGCAGTCCGCATTCGGTCTTCTCCGCCCCGGCCCAGCGGCCCGAGCGGGGGTCGGCGCCGGGAGCGACGCGCCCGGTGCAGGGGGCGCAGCCGATGGAGGGGAAACCGGCCTTGGTCAGGGGATGGATGATCAGGTCGTTGTCGGCGATGAACCGATCGACGTCCTCGTCGGTCCAGGCGGCCAGCGGGTTGAGCTTGATGCGGCCGGTCTTGTCGATCTCCAGCACCGGCGTCTTCGCCCGCGTCGGCGCGTCGACTCGCTTGAGGCCGGTGACCCAACCCTCGTACGGCAGCTTCATGCGGCCGAGCGGTTCGACCTTGCGCTGCAGGCAGCACGCGGTCACGTCGGTCCGGTACAGCTCCGGCACCGCGTCGTCGGCGGGGGTGACGGTGATCAGGCGGTTGTCGTACCGCTTGTCGACGTCCGCCGCCACCTGCAGGGTCTCCGGGAAGTGGTAGCCGGTGTCCAGGAAGATCAGGTCGGCGTCGGGGGCGTGGCGCGACGCCAGTTCCGCCAGCACCGTGTCCTGCATCGACATGGTCACCGCCAGCGGGGTGCGCAGGTGCTCGGCGCCCCATTCGAGGATTTCGCCGGCGGTGAGGCCCTCCAGCGAGGGGCCGTGGTCCAACGCCAGTTCCAGCAGGCGGCGCGCGGTGGCCGGGTCGGCGAGGACGTCCGTGTCCGGTGCGGTGGTGGTCATGCGACTCCCCTTTCGACGTGTCCGTGGAGTTTGACGGTGAACACCCGGCAGCATTCGCGGCATTGCCAGGCGTAATCGGTTTCGGCGTCGGGCCAGAGCTCTTCGCCTCCGCAGTACGGACAGTGCATCACCGCACCGCGGTTCGGGTTCGGGTGGGCGCTCCGGCCCGAGATGCCCAACTTCGCTTCGCCGCTCACTTCAGGTCCTCCTCCGCCGCGCGGGCGACCCAGTGGCGGAACTGCTCGCCCTCGGTGCGCTGCTCCTTGTAATTGACGATGACGCGCTCGATGTAGTCGCCGAGTTCCGCCGACGTGACCTTGTGGCCGCGCAGCTTGCGGCCGAAGTTCGCGTCGAGACCCAGCGCACCGCCCAGGTGCACCTGGAACCCCTCGACCCGATTGCCGTCCTCGTCGGTGACGATCTGCCCCTTCAGGCCGATGTCCGCGATCTGCGTGCGGGCGCACGCGTTCGGGCAACCATTGAGGGAAATCCCGATGGGCACGTCCAGATCACCGATGCGCTCCTCCAGCTCACCGACCAAATCGATCGCCCGGGTGCGGGTGGTCACCAGCGCCAACTTGCAGAACTCCAGGCCGGTGCACGAGATGATGCCCCGTCGGAAAGCGGACGGATTCGCCGACAACCCCAGCTCATCGAGCTCCGCGACGAAGGCATCCACCTGATCGCGCTCGACGTCGAGGAACACCAGCTCCTTCATCACCGTCGTGCGCACCCGGCCCACGCCGTACTTCTCCGCCAGATCCGCCAACTTCACCAGATCCGACCCCGGCACCCGGCCCACCGCCGGCTTGACGCCCACGTAGAACTTCCCGTCCTTCTGCTCGTGCACGCCGACATGGTCGCGATCACGCTCCCACGGCTCCGGGGCGGGGCCGTCGTCAAGCGAATAACCCAGGTAGTCGTCCTCCAGCACCTGACGGAACTTCTCGATGCCCCACTCGGCGACCAGGAACTTCAGACGCGCCCGCGTGCGCAGCCGGCGGTAACCGTAATCGCGGAAAATGCGCGCGACACCCGCCCACACCTCCGGCACCCGCTCCAGCGGCACCCACGCACCCAAACGCTGACCCAGCATCGGGTTCGTCGACAGGCCGCCGCCGACCCACACGTCGAAACCGGGCCCGAGCTCCGGGTGGTTCACGCCGACGAACGCGACGTCCTGCACCTCATGCGTGACGTCCAGGCGCGGGCTGCCCGACACCGCCGACTTGAACTTGCGCGGCAGATTGTTGAACTCGTCGGTGGACAGGTACTCGTCCTTGATGCGGCGAATCGCCGGAGTGCCGTCGATGATCTCGTCGGCCGCCACGCCCGCCACCGGGGAACCCAGGATGACGCGCGGCACGTCGCCGCACCCGAAGTGCGTGTCCAGGCCCACGGCCTCCAGACGATCCCAGATCTCCGGCATGTCCTCGATGCGGATCCAATGCAACTGCACGTTCTGCCGGTCGGAAAAATCCGCCGTATCGCGCGCGAAATCACGGGAAATCTCGCCGATCGCCCGCAGACCCGCCGTCGTCGTCTGGCCGCCGTCGAGGCGGATGCGCAGCATGAAGTACTTGTCCTGCAGCTCGGCGTTGGTCTTCACGCCCGTGTGCTCGCCGCCCAGATCCTGCTTGCGCTGGGTGTACAGGCCGATCCACTTGAAACGCGGAGCCAGGTCCTCCGCCGGGATCGAATCGAAGCCCTCCTTGGCGTAAATGTCGCGCACGCGCTGCTGGACCGCCAGGCCGGCGTCCTCCTGCTTGATGCGCTCGTCGTCGTTGAGCGGTTCGCGGCCGTCGATGAGCCACTGGCCCTGCGGCTTCTTCACCTTCGGGCGGCGGGTGGTTTTCGTTGCGGTGGTCATGGGTGAATTCCTCGTTGCCTAAATGAGTGCGGTGTTGTCGTGAGTGGAGTGTCTAAGTGGTGCGGCGCCGGAACATGACGCCGTCACATGGGGGCTGGATTTTCTAGACTGATCGGTCTTTTAGCGCTCGGGCGGTTCAGATTTTCAGGAGCCGGACAGTCACCGCCCGGCTCGTGCCGCACCGGTCTTCGCCGCCGCGTCTTCGTCCGCGCCGCCCTTTTCCTCGACCGGATCGAGCGTGACCCGGTGGCGCAGCCAGGGCAGCGTGTCGTGGCTGCGGGACCAGACGAGGATCACGGCGACGACCGCGACCCACCCGAGCAGCAGCGGCGTGACCGTGCCGAACAGGGTCCGCAAGTTCAGCAGCACCAGCACGCCGCCGATGACGATGCCCAGCGTCCGCGGATTGATGCGGCCGACGAGGAACGCCGCGATGGGCGCGGCGAGCACGCCGCCGACCAGAAGTCCCAGGATGGGCAGGGTGTGCTCGGCGAATTCCTCGCGCAGCAGCGGCAGGAAACCGAGCGTCGCGGCGACGGTGACCAGGAACTCCGCGGCGGAGACGGTGCCGATGATCTTGCGCGGCTGGTCCGCCCCGGCGCTGAGCATCGTCGACGTGGTCACCGGCCCCCAGCCACCGCCGCCGGTGGCGTCGAGCAGGCCGCCGGCCAGGCCCAACGGCCCCAGCTTGGACAGGCCCCACGACGCGGCGGCGACGTTGCGGCGCGGCGGCAGGAAAGCGAATCGAACGAGCACCCACAACCCCAGGGCCAGCAGGATCGTCGAGGTGACGGGCTTGGCGGCGTCTCCGTCGAGGCTGGACAGGAAGGTCGCTCCAAGGAACGCCCCGATCGCGCCCGGCACGCCGAGC
The DNA here is from genome assembly GCF_001807025.1 of Corynebacterium sp. HMSC11E11. NCBI lineage: Bacteria > Bacillati > Actinomycetota > Actinomycetes > Mycobacteriales > Corynebacteriaceae > Corynebacterium > Corynebacterium sp. HMSC11E11. The sequence continues at coordinate 51,380 of NZ_KV787170.1, forward strand.
CGCAGTGCGCGGCCCCAGTCGACGTTGCCGAATCGCCAGTGCGACGCGCCCGACGCCAGCGTCGTGCCGACCTCGACCACGTGCACGACCGCCGAGGCGGTGGCCGCGCCGGTGCCGGACAGGATGAACAGAGTCGTCGCCGTCACGCCGAAGGCCATGCCCAGCGTGCCGTCGACGAGCTGGGCTCCGAGGCCGATCAAGACGAACAGAACGATTCTTTCCATGGCCCGAACACTAGACAGGCCGGTCTGTTCGATGTCGGGTTCGTGTCACCGTGAATCGAACCCCGGGATTTTCCGCCGCAACCCGGATCATCGGGAGCCATGACCATTCCCAACATCGACTCCCGCCCGCTGCGCGTCGCCGTCATCGGCTCCGGCCCCGCCGGCATCTACGCCTCCGACGCCCTCCTGAAGTCGGGCCACCCCGTGTCCATCGACGTCATCGAGCGCCTGCCCGCCCCGTTCGGCCTCATCCGTTACGGCGTCGCCCCGGACCACCCGCGCATCAAGGGCATCATCAAGAGCCTGCACCGCGTCCTGGACAAGCCCGGCGTCCGGCTGCTGGGCAACGTCGACGTCGGCCGCGACGTCACCGTCGCCGAACTGGAGAAGCTTTACGACGCCATCGTGTTCGCCACCGGCGCCACCGGCGACCGCGACCTGAACATCCCGGGCGCCGACCTCGACGGCCATCACGGCGCCGGCGAGTTCGTCGGCTTCTACGACTCGCACCCCGAATTCGCCCGCTCGTGGGACCTCTCGGCCGAGTCCGTCGCCGTCGTCGGCGTGGGCAACGTCGGCCTGGACGTCGCCCGCATCCTGGCGAAGACCGCCGATGAGCTGCTGCCCACCGAAATCGCCGACAACGTCCACGACGGCCTGTCCGCCAACGCCGCCCGCACGATCCACGTCTTCGGCCGCCGCGGCCCCGCCCAGGCGAAGTTCACCCCGCTGGAGCTGAAGGAACTCGACCACTCCCCCACCATCGAGGTCGTCATCGACCCGGAGGACATCGACTACGACGCCGCCTCGGAGCAGTCCCGCCGCGACTCGAAGATCGTCGACCAGGTGTGCTCGATCAT